>JAIOXO010000013.1 GCA_022396035.1 Actinomycetes bacterium
CCGATAAGACCCAGGCCTATTACGCATATGTTTTTTATATCCTTCATGATGACCTTTAGTAAATGATTGAATTTCTTTAATAGATTAACCATTATACTTTTTAAGCCAAAAAAAATAAACAACCTGGACAAATTTATATTGACAAAGCATTTTTATTCTGGTAATTTAAAGTTATTCTTAAGGCAGGAGGCAACCTCCGAGAAAAACTTGTTATTTGAACTGAAAAGTAAAAATACAGGTTAAAATTTTGGAGAGTCCCTAAGAAAAGTCTTAAGAGGTACCCCGAGGTGTTTATTAGCCTAAGGCTTCTGGCTAAGGCAAACCATAACTCGGGGTTTTTTTTATTCTTCAGTAACCAGTTCAATCATCTTCTCTATATCGCTGGTTGGAAATTTACAGTTAAAATCAGTGCAGACATAAGCGGTTGGCTTTTGTTCATAGCAAATATAGCTATGGGTAAATCCGGTCAGGTTATCCAGTTCGGTATTATCCTGCTGGCAGGGCTTAAAGATAACATTTACCTGGGGCAGGTATCTCCTATTTAACTGATTAATCATATTCTGGCTGTCATCGGCAAAGCTCTGCCCGCAAACAACAACTTCCCTGGTGCCATAATATAAGAGCAGATAAGCATAGAGCATAAACGGATGATACTGGGGGTTATTTTTTAAACTTTGAGAGAACTCTTTAATGATTTTTAAACCAAACTGTCCCAGTTCTGGTTCACTGGTAAGCTTGGACAATCTGATCATATTTAGAAGAGACACTGAATTTCCCGATGGAAGTGAAGTATCGCTGGCTTCTTTCTGCCTGTATATTAAAGCATCTTCGGTTACCGAAGTATAATAAAATCCACCGTTTTCTTCATCCCAGAACAATTCCAGCGCCTTACTGTTTAATTGTTTGGCAATTTTTAGGTATCTTAGATTAAATGTGGATTGATAAAGTTCCAGCAGGCCGTTTATAAAATAGGCATAATCATCAATGGTGGATCCGGATGATGACAGTCCCTGGTTCCAGCAATGATAAAGTCTGCCTTCTTCAATCATATTCTTGATTATAAAATCTGCTGCCTTTTTGGCGGCTTCTATATATATTGGCCGGTCCAGTACTCTGCCCCCTATGGCCATAGCTGCTATCATAAGGCCATTCCAATCAGTCAGAATCTTGGGATCAATAAATGGATGCTGCCTTTTATTTCTGGCTGCCAGCAGCTTCTGTAGACATCCTGAAATCATATCACTTAGCTGCATGGCAGGCAGTTTTAATTTTCGGGAAAGTTTATCCATATCTTCATTTATGTAAAGAATGTTTAGATCATTTTCCAGTGAAATGTTTCCCTCCGGCTGGATATTAAATACATTTACCGCCAGTTTGAAATCTTCCGGGTTCAAAGCTTCCTTTAGTTGCTGATAGGTCCATAAATAATATTTTCCTTCCTCACCCTGGCTGTCTGCATCCACAGAATCATAAAAACCACCTTCGCTACTGTAAAGGTCACTCAGCACAAAGGTAAAAATATCTTTTACGGTCTGGCTGTAAAGTTGTTTTTTTGTCACCAGATAACCATCAATATAAGCCCGGGCTAACAGGGCCTGGTCATATAACATTTTTTCAAAATGAGGTAATTTCCAGCTTCTGTCAGTCGAATACCGGTGAAAACCAAATCCAATATGATCCCATATTCCACCTTTCCTCATGTTATCCAGGGTTTGGGTAGCCATATGGATGCCGCTGGAAATTTCATTTTTATGGCTGTATCTTAGCATATAAATTATATTGGCAGCCTGTGGAAATTTAGGCTGATCACCGAATCCACCATATTCCTGATCATAAAACCTGCCCAGCTGGCTAAATCCCTGCTCAAAGATTGATTCATCCAGTTCGGCCCTGTTCTTGTACCGGGAAGCTTTCTGCAGTGATGCGGTAATTTTATCAGATGATTTTAGCACCTCTTCCCTCTTGGTATCCCATATTTCTCTTATCCTGGGCAAAAGTTTAACCATGCCCACCCGGCCGTAAGCATCATGTTTGGGTATATAGGTAGAAGCAAAGAATGGTTTGCGCTCAGGAGTCATAACAATAGTAAGGGGCCATCCTGAAGTATTAGCCAGTATCTGGGCTGTGGCCATATAGGTTTTGTCTATATCCGGTCTCTCTTCCCGGTCTACCTTTATGCAAATAAAATTATTATTAAGTAAATCTGCCACCTGCTTGTCTTCAAAACTATCTTTTTCCATCACGTGGCACCAATGGCAGGCAGAGTAACCAATAGACAAAAAAATTGGTTTATCCTCTCTTTTTGCAGTCTCAAAAGCCTCCTGGCTCCAGGGATACCAGTCCACCGGATTGGTAGCATGTTGCTGCAGATAGGGGCTTTTTTCGTTTATTAATCTATTGTATTTTCTTTCATTCATAACCCTGTTCGCCTCTAATTTTTATATTTTAACAATCTAGCATTAAAAGCAACTATTACTGTACTTATGGACATAAGCACAGCCCCAACTGCCGGGCTTAAAAGTATGCCTACCGGATACAGGACCCCCTGCGGCCAGGTTCTGGGTTTTGGATTTGCTTTGCTGGGCCTGCCTTACCCTTTTGACAATCTGTGAAAGAAATGACTCTTCCCCGGTGTTTAAAATTTTAACCTTTACCGAGTCTTCTCCGTTTATCGATCCCCCTATAACCTGGTCTCCACCACTTTTTTCTACCGGCATTGATTCGCCGGTCAGCATAGCCTCATTCACCGAGGTCTGGCCTTCAATAATTTCTCCATCAGCCGGAATCTTTTCCCCAGGTTTTATTAACACCAAATCCTCTTTTTTAAGTTCTTTTATATCTACATCTTCTACCTGGCCCTTACTGTCAATGCGATGGGTCTGGGAAGGCATAAGCCGGGCCAGCTCTTCCAATGCGCTTGAAGCCCCCATCACCGATTTCATTTCAATCCAATGGCCCAGAAGCATTATATCTACCAGAGTAGCCAGCTCCCAGAAGAATACCTTGCCTTCTACCCCCAATACCACTGCACTGCTATAGGCATAGGCCACTATAATAGCCAGGGCTATTAAAGTCATCATGCCTGGTTGTTTTGCTTTTAATTCCTTATACAGGCCTTTTAGGAAAGGCCAGCCTCCATAGAAGAATATAAAGCTGCTTAATGCCAGCAGCAGATACATGTCCCCGGTAAAAGAAAGGTATCCCTCAATATTTAAAAACTGCTGAATAAGCGGAGATAACAGCAATACCGGTACCGTAACTATAACCGATACTATAAATCTTATCCTGAAATCCCTTACCATGTGATGATGATTCTGCTTGTCTTTCATAGGCTTTTTTAAAACTATAATATTAAGTATTATAATATCTGATTATATTAATTTTGTGGAGGGTCCAGATATTAACTATCCACGACACAGAGAACTGAAAAAAGGCAAAACAGGATGTGGTGCGGTTGCCTTCTGGATGAGCAGAGACCAGAGGTCAGATGACAACTGGGCCTTGCTTTTTGCACAGGGCAGGGCAAAAGAATTAAACCGGCCCCTGATAACCTTCTTTTATTTATCAGACCAGTTTCTGAATGCGGATAAAAGCCATTTCTGGTTTATGCTGGAAGGCTTAAAGATGGTTGAAAAAAACTTAAACAGAAAAAATATACCTTTCTATCTGGTACAGGGCAAACTTGAAGATATTGCAGCCTTTTTAAACCAGAAAAATACAGCCGAACTGGTTACCGACTTTGATCCTTTAAATATAAAAAGAAAATGGAAAAAACAAATTTTAACCCGGATAAATATCCCTGTTTACGAAGTAGACACCCATAACATCGTGCCCTGCTGGATAGTTTCCGATAAGCAGGAATATGCAGCCTATACCATAAGACCAAAAATTAACCGCTTAAAAAGTAAATACCTGACTGGATTTATAAAATTGACCAGACAACAATCAATGCCCGATTCCAGCTACAGGCCTCCAAACTGGGATGATATTTATAGAAAACTGCAGATTGGCAATATCAAACCCGCTTTTAAGGCAAAACCGGGTGAAGAGGCTGCATTCAAGACCCTGGAAATTTTTCTGGAAAGCAAGTTGAACCATTACGGGCAAAAAAGAAATAATCCTAATCTGGATGCCACCTCCGGTCTCTCCCCTTATCTGCACTGGGGACAGATATCCGCCCAGAGAATTGTGCTGGAAGCATTAAAGTTTAAGCCTGACTCCAATCTAGAATCCTTTCTGGAAGAATTAATAATCAGGCGTGAACTTTCTGATAACTTCTGCTACTACAACCAGAATTATGATAAATTTGAAGGCTTTTCTTCCTGGGCAAAAAAAACATTGCTCCAGCACTGCAAAGATAAAAGGCCCTATACCTATAATCTGGAACAGCTGGAAGGTGCGCAAACCCACGACATGGTGTGGAATGCCGCCCAGAAACAAATGTTAATAACTGGAAGCATGCACGGGTACCTAAGGATGTACTGGGCCAAAAAGATACTGGAGTGGACTCCCGGTCCTCGGCAAGCTCTGGAATATGCCCTGTACCTGAATAACCGCTATCAGCTGGACGGCCGGGACCCCAATGGCTATACAGGAATTGCCTGGAGCATTGGCGGTGTACACGACCGGGCCTGGAACCAGAGAGATGTATTTGGTAAAATCAGGTATATGTCACTGGCAGGATTAAAAAGAAAATTTGATACATCGGCCTATATATCAAAAATAAAAAAAATTGAACAAAATATTTACCAGGATTCTTAAATCACACCGGATTATTGATAATATTATTGAAACAGGATTATAATTATAACTATAAATAATTTATTCCACAGGGAACATGAGAAAAGCTTATTCTAGAAACTTAATTAAATTAAGCAAGCTGATATCTCTACAAGGGAAAAAGACCCTTATAACCGGGGCAGGTTCCGGCATCGGAAGGGCTATAGCCAAAAGATTTGCAGAGGCAGGATCAGACCTATTGCTGCTGGATATAGATAAACAAAGCCTGGATAAGACCCAGGAACTGCTAAGCCATTTTGCCTGCATAAAACATAGCTATGCTATAGATCTTACCAGCAAAAAGGATATAGATGATTATTGGGAAAGCCTGGGTTCCGATCTTCCCCATATACTTGTAAATAACGCCGGAATATACCCATTTAAGGATTTCCTTGAACTGGACTCTGATTATCTTAAAAATATTATAGATATAAACCTTAACTCAGTAGTCTGGATGTGCCAGAAATTTATCCGTAATAGAATTAATACCGGGGGCATTATAATAAATATATCCTCCATAGAAGCAATTCTCCCCTTTAAGGAAAATATGACCCATTACAGCATAACCAAATCTGGAATAATAGCCCTAACCAGATCGCTGGCCAGAGACTATGGCAAGAATGGTATTAGGGCTAATGTAATACTTCCGGGAGCCATAAAAACTCCGGGTACTGATAATCTGGTTAAATTTGCCTTGAGGCGGTTTAAGTTTAAATTGATTAAAACAGGATATGATTTTCAGTCCAGACTAGCTCTGGGGCGATGGGGATACCCCGATGAAGTGGCAAAAGCATCGCTATTTTTAGCCAGCGATATGGCCAGCTACATCCAGGGAGCAATGCTGCCGGTAGACGGGGGTTTCCTCTCTTCTTAAAATCAGGTCACAATATTGTTCTTTTCAAAAATAGCAACAAATTCGGCCGCTACCTCCGGATCAAACTGGGTACCTGCACATTTCTTTATTTCGTATAATGCTTCCTTGGGGGTTAGCGCCTTCCGGTAAGGACGGTCATTGGTCATGGCATCATAGGCATCTACTACCGCAATAATTCTGGCAAGTATGGGTATCTGATCTCCTTTTAAGCCCCGGGGGTAACCGCTGCCGTCCCAGTTTTCATGGTGGCTGAGTATGGCCTCTGCTATTAAGGTTAGCTCTGGACTCTGGCTGGCTATCCTGTACCCTATCTCTGGATGTTTTTTTATTATATCCCACTCGCCAACCGATAATTTATCCGGTTTAAATATAATATTATCAGCTATGGCAATCTTGCCAATATCGTGAAGGGTAGCCAGCAAGTTGAGTTCATCCAGGTCGGATTCAGGAAGGCCTAAACGCTTGCCCATAACTCGGGATAATTTTTTCATCCTCTGCATATGTTCTTCAGTCTCAAAATCCTTCTCTTCCAGAGCTTTACCCAGGGAAGAAATCATCTGGCTGCGGGCACTTTTTGTCTCTATCAGCTTGTGTCTGTACATTTTATCTTCAGCTTCTTTTATAAGCAAACCTATGTTGCAGTCCGGGGTTTGTTTGCAGGCACACCCTAAAGATATGCTTAATGTGAGCTGTTTTTTGCTTTCATTACGGCACCTGACTTTTATTCTTTCTATTATTTTTAAAGCATCTTTTTTAATGGTATGAGGAAGTATGGCTATAAATTCATCCCCGCCCCACCGGGCCAATATATCTTCTTTTCTAAAACCATCCTTTAATATTTGTGCAATTTTGCGCAGCAGCTTATCTCCCTGATTATGTCCAAAGGTATCATTAATGAGCTTCAGCCCATTAACATCACCAATTATTATGCTAATGGGATACATCCTTTCAGTATCCAGCCTTTTTAGCTCCTCTTCAAAAAAGTAACGGTTATATAATCCGGTAAGGCTGTCATGAAAACTTAAATACTTTATTTTCTGTTCAGTCTTTTTCCGGCTGCTTATATCTCTTACTATTCCCTCATAATAGGTTTTACTGTTTTTATCCATAACAGACCATATGCTGGCTTCCACCCAGATCTTCTCTCCACCTTTTTTGGCCAGCCTGCACTCAACTGTTTTTTTGAAAGGCTGTAAAGACTTTTTCATTTCCTGGGCAATATCTATTAGCGGCAGTTCCTGCTTGCGGCTGCAGTTAAAAATTTTCAGCATGGACCCGTTCACTTCTATATAGTTGCCATCCATGTCTAAACGAAAAATTCCATCCAGAGAATTCTTAAAAATAGACCTGTACCTCTCTTCAGCCAGGCGTTGTTCTGTAACATCATTAAATATAAGTATCTTTCCTATTATTTTCTTATTCATATCCATAAAAGGGTTTATGGTCAGGCTAAAGATATTGGGAAGACCACTCAGGGTAAGGTTGTCTATTATTTCAAAGCCGCTGGAAAGCTTGCTTTTTATACCGTTCCAACTGGGCCATATATTATCCAGTTCTTCGCCTATCAGATTGTTTTTATCGAAATATCTTAAAACTGGCTGATTGGCATATACAACCCTGTCATTCTTATCCACTGCCAGTACCATATCCTGGTTATTTTCAATTTCCGGTTCCACGCTAATAGGAATAAAATCACCTATTTTTAACCTCATAAACCCATACAGCAAGGCTGAACTACCCAGAGTTAGTCCCATAGGGGCAAGCTTTAGCTTAAACAGAAAATCAAAAGCAAAAACATCTAAAACAGTAAACAGGATAGGTATAGAAATAGTAATTATAAGCACAATGGCATGACTTCTAAACACTTTTTGTCTGCTGGCAAGAAGCCTTGCCAGCATTATTAAGGCAGTAATGGTTAAACTATAACAATAGGTAATCCATAACCAGAACCAGGGTCCATAACTTTCATTTATATAAGAAAGTATTCCGCTGGTTTCAAAAGTTATACTTTCCCAGATCAGCCCGTGATACTGATTGGTAAACACCAGGGCCATAGTGGCTGCTGGGATGAGGCTAAACAATGCTATCTTTTTCAGGTTAACCCATTTGGAATAACCGGTATAATAAAGTACCAGAAAAAAAAGAGCAACAGGAATAGAAGTTACCCCCAGGTATTTTATTTTACTCCAAAAAAGCTTGGTGCCCTCTGCCAGACTGAGAAGTTCAAAATAATAACTGAGCACCCATATAAAACTGCCCCCAAAAAGGGCTATTCCAAATTTATAACCATAAATGTTCCTAAACCTCCCCAGAAAGAAAATCCCTGTAAGAGGAATTATCAATCCCAGCACCAGAGCAGATATATAGGGTATAACTTCTAAGTCCATTTACTATAATTATAAATATATTAATTTATATTATAATTATAATTAAATATATAAATAATTCAATAATATATTTTATAAATTTATGAATATATAAAATAATATGGCTCTTTTTAAAAATATTGTTGATTTCTACACCGCCTTTACAGAGCATGCCCTAAGCAACAGGGCCCTTCCTGCTGTTTCTAGTGTCTTATCTTTTGCCACAGTATCAACAAACTCGAACCAGTGTAGGTAATTGCTCAAATACTTGGTTGCCACACCTTTAAATCTGTATATCCAATTCTTTAGCCTGCTGTGGTAGGAGTTAACGTTCTGTATGTGATATATCCCCTTAAGCGTCCTTCTGCCTTTTTGTAGATCAAGGTTTATATAACCAATCCCATTATCCTTGGCAAAGCGGCCAAAACTGGGGTGCCTGTCTGTTAGAAGAACTGATTTTCCAGAAAGTCTGCCACCTAAAAGTTTGCCGATCTCGTCTGCGGAAGGACGACCAAAAGTGGCAATATCTGACAGGGTGTGACTGTCTCTATCCCTGGCCACGATTACGCATACCTGGTCTCTGCTTATACCTCGCTTCTTGGATTTTCCACCCCTTTTTCTGGGTTTTCTTCCAATGTTTTTGCTGCCTTTCTGGGAATGAAGGAAAAAGGTATCATCCGCCTCTACAATCCCGGAAAGGCTGTCATCTTCAATGTTCTTTAATATAGAAAGCACCTTGTGCCTCCAGTTAAAGGCAGTAGGGATTGAGATCTTTGCCTTCTTGGCAGTCTCTTCCAGTGTGGCCCCGGAAAGCATAAGCTTTGCTGCATGTACAAATTTTTCCTTCTCATGGATATAGTGAAGGGCGGTAGAGGTAAGATCGGTAAATGTCTTTGTGCAGCTTCTGCACAGGTATCTTTTCCTGCCTCTGTAATTGCCATACCTTACCACTCTGTCACTTGAGCAGTGGGGACAGTGATATCCACTGCTAAATCTCCTGTCTCTTATCTCAGCCACCATATCTGTCAGGGTTTTACCGGAAACTTCCACATCCTTTAGATAGGATATGATTTCTGATTTCTCCTCTGAAGATAGCTTTGAGAGAAGTAAATACAGTTGTTTTTTTAAGTCTTCTGTCAATTTATTTCCTTTCGAACATACTTGATTTAAGGATATATTAGCAAACGTATGTTCGTATATCAACAATATTCTTGAAAAGAGCCAATAATATTTAAATTTACTATTTATAATAGCTGAAAATAAACCTTTAATTTATAAATAACTAAAAATATGGTGTAAAGATTGATGGAACACAGCTGATCCCAGGTTTAAACCTAAGCTTAAAATAACTTCTACTGCATACTCAGCACTATCCTGTAAATTATAAAGGTTATTATAGCCACCAGTATAAGGGCAAATATTACTATGCAGCCTGTATTCTTTAACATTGGGCCCCAGACATCCTGGCCGCCAGGATACTTATTGGGGATATTATCTTTTTCAGGTTCAAAATCTTCATTCAAGGTAATGCTGCAATAAGGACACAGGTTATAATCATCTTTTATGGGCATATGGCAATCCGGACAGAGTTCCTTACCCAGCTTTTTGAAAAATTCAAGCTTGGCATCTATTTCTTTCTGGCTTAGTCCGAAATTATTCTTTATTTTATTCAGCAGATTTTCCTCTTTTTCGGTAATCTGTCCTTCGTTGGCAAACTGGGTGTAAGTTTTAGCATAGAGTTCGAGGATATTTTCTTTGTCAAATTTCTTTAAAATATCAATCTCTTCGGGGGTAAGATCCTTATATACAATTATGTCATCCTCAATTTTATCAAACCTTTTGTCCAGCATATCATCGCATTGGTCACAATAAGGTGAATCTGTGTCCGGCGGCAGTTCTTTGCCGCATTGCTTGCATTTATCAACCATGATAACTCCAATCCAAATAAGAAATTATTTAAACTTATAAAATAAAATAGTACAACAACTACCGATTCTAAAATATACCATTAATATTATGCAATATCAATTTGGTGGCACTTTTATCCAGCGGCTGGTTATCATTGCCGCATTTGGGTGAAAATACACAGGCAGGGCAGCCATTTTCACAGGGACAGTCCTTTACCAGCTCATAGGATACATTGACCAGTTTTCCAAACAGATCAAATGCTTTTTCAGAAAGACCTATTCCTCCCTGATATGAATCATAAATAAATATAGTCGGTTTTCCGTTTGCAGGATAATAAGGAAAAGAGACTCCCCCTATATCCCAGCGGTCACACATCACCAGAAGAGGCATCATGGCTATCATGCAATGTTCCATTCCATGCAGTCCCCCATTAAAATCAAGGCCTTCTCTTTTAACCTTATCTTCTATATATCCGGGTATGGTAAACCACAGGCCATAGGTATCAAATTCGATGGGGGGCAGTTTTAATTCATTGGTGCCTATAGTACGGTCATTTTTTATAATTTTATAAGCATAATAGTTTTCTTTTACCATTATCCGGCCATAAAAAGTCATGGTATCATTATCCGGCTGCTTAAGGGTTTCCTCTATCCTTATATCGGTATTTTTTAAGGGTTGCGTATAATAATCAACCGGGCGCCTCTCTACCTCTATGACCTGTCGGTCAAGGTTGAAATCTTTAACTATAAAGGTTTTCCCCTGATGAACCATAACTGCACCCTGGTATGCTTCCCGGTAGGCCTGCTGCTGGCTTACCGTCTCCATCACTTCTCCCCCATTCACTATGGTATAGGTAGTCTGGCCAAAGTTCTCAAGATCTACAATATGGCTGGGCGAACCGTTTCCACAGTATATCCAGCCATGGGCTGTATCTTTTAGTAATCCGCTGTGTTTAAAATCAGGTAAATATTTATTCCAATGGACCTCAAAATATTTAGTGTCTCTATCTTCTTTAAGCGGCAGCTCTGCGGAAGCGCATAGAAGCTGACCTGTATTTATATAGGTGTTATCTACATCAATAATGGCATTTTCGGGAGAACTTTTAAAAATATAGTGAGGGTGATTTACCAGATACTGGTCCAGCGGATTCTGGAAAGCAACCATTATTACTATGGAAGGATTGGTTTTTCTGCCTGCCCTGCCTGCCTGTTGCCTGGTAGATATAATAGTTCCTGGAAAACCAGAAATTATTACCGAGTCCAGGTTGCCAATGTCTATGCCCAGCTCCAGGGCATTAGTAGATACAATACCCTTAAGCCTGCCTTCTTTTATGGCTGCTTCAATGTTTCTTCTCTGCTGGGGCAAATACCCTGCCTTGTAACTGCTTATACTGGAGCCAAGCTTGCTGCCCTGTTCATCTAATTTGTCTTTGGTCCACTTGGCAATAAGTTCTGCCATCTTTCTGGAAGTGGTAAAGCAAAGGGTCTGGATACCCCGCTTAACCATATATATAAGTAAATCCACTGTCTCCTGATGGGTAGACATAATGCTGCGGTCCTGGAGGAAAGGATTATAGAGCAAGAAATATTTATCCCCCCGGGGAGAACCGTCTTCCCGGATTATTTCAAATTTTAAGCCGGTGAGCTTTTCACCAAATTCCACAGGATTGGCCAGAGTAGCAGTAGAAAGTATAAACTGTGGGCTGGCTCCGTAGTAATCCATTATCCTTCGCAGTCTTCTTATCAACATGGCTATATTGGAGCCAAATACTCCCCGGTACTGATGGGCTTCATCAATAACTATAAATTTGATATTTCTAAAAAAACTCTCCCATTTCCAGTGCCAGGCCAGCGAATGGTGGAGCTGGTAGGGGTTAGTAATTACCACCCTGGATCTGGACCTGATCCTGGATCGTCTGGCTCTGGGGGTATCTCCATCATAAATATCAGAATAAAAGTTAAGGCCCATTGCCTCTTCCATATCCCTGATTTTTTTTAACTGATCATTGGCCAGAGCCTTGGTAGGATAGATATAAAGGGCAGTAGACTGCCGGTCCTTTATAAGCATATTAAAAACAGGGAGATTAAAAGCCAGTGTTTTGCCCGATGCAGTGGGGGTGGTTATAATTAAATTATGCCCCTTATTTATTTTCTCCATTGCCTTACACTGATGGCGGTACAGCCTGATATGATGATCTGACAGGTATGACTTAATCATATCAGCAAAGTTTTTGGTATCTCCATATACCGGATTCTTCTGGCCCAGCAGTTCCACATGAACTATTTTTGAACCAAACCGGGCAGATAATTTTAAATGTTTTATGATGTCTGGAATTTTTTCCATTGTTTATGCAATAATGAGAAAAGTTTGGCTAAAGAAACTAAGTCCTGGCGATTGTGATTTATGACTGGAACCAGTGTGTCCACATTACCATTGTCCAGATACTGCTGGTAAAATTGAGGCACCATATAGCCGGGTAAATCCTGATGTCTCTGGATACCCAGCAAATTTTCTTCCAGTGAAGACAGCCTGAAGCTGTCAAATTGATCTTTCCAGAAAAATCTGCAAAACTGCAAAATATCCAGGTGTATTTTATCTAAATCGTGCACCAGACTGTAATAATAAAGTCTTTGCCTTATAAACGGTACATCAAACATCCTGCCGTTAAAGGAAACCAGTACCGTATTTTTAGACAGATTATGGTTTAACAGATAAAGTACTGCTGCTTCTTCTTCATAACTTCTGGCCAGGTATTGCTTTACCCTTATTGATCCGTTTACTATCCTGGCAACCCCTATAAGTATAACCGGCATATTATAAAGACCCATAGTCTCAATATCCAGCAGAAGAAAGTTTTTCTGGTCACAAAAAGAAGAAACCAGAAGTTGATGGGGATGGGAGCAGGGACACCATCTGGAAATCCATTTGGTTAATTGCTTAGGCTGATTCTGTTCAAGATAAACCAGAAATTGTCTAGCCTGCTGGCCGTAACCAGGATGTGAGACCAGATCCCTTATGGACCTATAACCTTCATCTCTTAGTTTTTGCTCGGTAATCGAACCGATTCCATATATAAGTTTTAGATCTGATAATAATATCTCCTGAGCCTGGCCGGGATCAAGGCAATTTAAGGAAAAGTCTTCACGGGTAGATATTAATAAACAATTCCCCTTTCTGGTCCTGATCTGGCTGCCCCCGAATATATCAGTCAAATTTTTACCACTATACTGGGGAGCAAGAGACTCTGTCCAATACTTTAAGTTCCGGGAATTATCCTCTTTTCCCATATTGGCTGCCGCATTTTTCAAGCGGTCCATATGTCTGGCCCTTCCACTTATCAGTTGACCGCATTCAGGGCAATAATTTTTGCTTATATCTATTTTAATGCCGCACTTTGAGCAATACATATCAGTTTTTCCCCTAAAATATGGCAAATTGGCCAGATTAAAAAAACAGATTACCAGTGGCCAGGTCCTGGCAGTATTATAGCATAATCAGGCAGCTTAATTATGAAGATTACATTAATTTATAAGAATACTTTAACTATAATATTGCCTTAACTCTTGCGGTTATAGCATCTGCAGAAATCTCTTCAAAGTCCAGAAGCTCCTGTGGTGAACCGCTTCTGGGCATCTTTCTAACTGCCATTATGTGTACAGAAACATTGTCTCTGGAAAGCAAGCTGCAAACTGCTTCTCCCAGTCCCCCTTGGGCATAATGATCCTCTACGGTAACTATGGCTTCAGTTTCTCTCTGTGCTTTAAGCAAAGCTAAATAATCAAGAGGCTTTATACTGTAGAGATCAATTATTCTGACAGCAATACCCTCTTTTTTCAGATTGTAATACGCTTTTAAGGCCTGGTGCACGGTAATTCCTGCCGCACAGATGGTAACCACATCTTTTGGACTACTTTTTAGCGTACTACTTCCCCCGATTTTAAATTCATCTTGGCTTTTATAGAGTATGGGGGTATCCATCCGGGTGGTTCTAATATAGACATTACCCTGGTGCAAGGCTGCCTGTTCTACCAGCTTAATAGTGGATACAGCATCAGCAGGATAGAGTATTACCGAGTCCAGGTTGGTCCTAAACATTGCTAAATCTTCCAGCCCCATCTGGGAGGGGCCGTCCTCCCCTATGGAAACCCCGGCATGTGAACCCACAAACTTTATATTTGAATTAGAGTACTGGCTCATTCTTATCTGATCAAAGGCCCGGCTGTGGAAAGCTGCGAAGGAAGACATAAAAGGAATTTTTCCTCTCAAACTCAAGCCTAGAGCTACCCCGGTCATATTCTGTTCAGCAATAAACATCTCAAAATAGTTATTGGGATAATTGTTTCTGAATACTTCTGAATAGGTAGAATTGCTGACCTCCCCATCCAGAGCTACAATATGGGGAAATTTGGGAAATATATTAACCAGGCCCATCCCATACGCTTTCCTGGTAGCCATCTTGTTTTTAGATACAGTAAGTATTTTATCTTCTGCCGGACTGCATTTATGGGGTTTTAAGTTTTCAGGTTCAGCCAGCTTTGCCCTCAGACCATATTCAATTTCTCCCAGTTCAGACAGTGCTTTTTTTTCTTCTTTTTCAGTTAATGCCTTTCCGTGCCAGCCCTGCCTGTCCTCCAGAAAACTAACTCCCTTGCCCTTTACGGTATCGGCTATAATCATTACCGGTTTATCTTTTGAGTCCATAGCAGCGTTAAAAGCGGAAAGGTTCTCCGTTATATTATGACCTTCTACCTCTATGGTTTGCCACCCAAAAGATGAAAGCATTTCTGCATACCTCTGGGTATTATGGCCATACATGGTCCATCCGCTCTGCCCCAATCCATTTACATCAATAATGCCAACCAGATTATCTAATTTATAGTGACTGGCCAGCTGCACTGCCTCCCATATGCTTCCTTCTGACATTTCACTGTCCCCTAAAAGGACATAGGTCCTGTATGGAAGCATATCCAGATATTTGGCATTCAAGGCCATGCCTACACCTATACTTAAACCCTGGCCCAATGAACCGGTAGCCGCTTCTCCGTATTTGAAATTTTTGGTAGGGTGGCCTTCCAGGTTACTGCCAAACCGGCGGAGCTGCCATAACTCTTCTTCATCAACAGCTCCGGCTATCGTCCACAATGCATAAAGCAGCGGACTGGCATGACCTTTGGAAAATATTAACCGGTCATTATTGGCAAATAAAGGGTAGTCAACCTTGTATTTAAACCACCCGCCGAACATCAAAGAAGCCATGGTTTCTACCGCTGAAAGTGATGATGTAGGATGGCCTGAACCGGCAATAGTGGTAGATTTTATTATATAGTACCTTAACAGTTTACAAATTCTGGTTAATTTATCTATGTCATTCATCATTCCTCCTCCTTATTGCTGGATGACCTCCAAACCTGTTTCTTAATGCAGACAGTATCTTTTTGGTAAAATTGAAACCGTCGGTTTTATCTTTTCTAAAATTTAATGCACTTTCAATTGAAGGTATTTTAATTTTTTTTACCCGGGCATACTCTACTGCCCACTGGCCTTCACCGGAATGTCCCACCCTGCTGCTTACATTTTCCAAATCATTTCCGAACTTTTGGAAAGCATCCTGCAGCCAGGCAACCAGCCTGGATTTTATTACGCTGTCATGGTTGTAAAGGTCTGCTATCTGTTTCAGGTCAAAATCAAATTCTGATTCAGAAAGAAGGTTAAAACCTTCGGCCAGTGACTGCATCATCCCGTATTCAATACCATTATGTATCATCTTGGCAAAATGGCCCGCTCCAGGCTTTCCAACATGTCTGCAGGCCTGAAAACCGGCCAGAGTATTTAACAGCTGTTTCTGGTCCTGAAAAGTCCGGGCAGCAGCACCTGCCATAAGGCAGGCCCCGTTTCTGGCTCCGGAAGGCCCCCCGCTGACTCCAACATCTATGAAGTTTATGCCTTTCCGGCTCAGAAAATCATAATTTTTTTGAGAATTCTTCCACCATGAATTGCCGCCATCAATAATGGTGCTGCCTTTTTCTAAAAAATTGGATAATTCGCTGATCATGCCACCGGTTTCATTATGGGGAAGCATTAACCATAAAACTGCAGGCTGCCTTAATCTGGTTATCATCTCCTCCAAAGAACGGGAATTGATTGCTCCGCAGGCTTCCAGCTCTATGCCGGGTTTTAAGTCCTGGTCAAAAACCACTACCCTGTAATTGTTTTCTAAAAGTCTTAAAACCATATTATAGCCCATTTTTCCCAGCCCTATAAAGCCCAGCTCTTTCATGGCCCGCCTTCAAGTATATGGTTATATATGGCCTTGCCTACCCCGGCCTCATTGTTACTCCCGGTAATAATATCCGCAGTATCGGTTAGCTGCTGATGAGCATTTTTTACCGCAATCTTTAATCCTGCGGTATCAAACATACTTAAATCATTTAAATTATCACCAAAAACCGCAACCTCTTCCTGCCTCAGGTCTAAATGTTTAATTATTTCCTTCAATGCCCTACCCTTGGATGCTCTGGCCGGCAGGATGTTTACATAGGTTTTCCAGGGTCTGGTAATCATAACCCCACCATTGGAAAACTTTTCTACCAGTTTATTTCCAAATTCCTCCTGCTGGTGTAGAACACTTATAGCTATTGCATTATTCTTGAAATTATCACTGTCAAGATTGGAAGTCTGCTGCAGGTTTTCGCCGGTTTGCTTTATATAATCTACTACCGGAGTAAACTGATCATAATACATAATATTATCCTGCAGAGAGACCAGAGGGCTGTACCCATTGGATTTAATATAGTCTATAATCTCTGAAAAAAGATCCGGATTTAATTTTATAGCTCTATGTACTTTCAGGTTTAAGTCAATCAGTGTTGCTCCCCCTGCTGTTATCTGGGGCATGGTAAGACCCAGGGGTTTAATTATTGGAATCAGGGAGTAGATAAGTTTACCGGTAGCCAGTACGATTCTTATACCTTCCCTTTTGCAGTCCTGCAGAGCCCGCATATTAAGTTCAGGTATCTGGTATTTTTTGTCGATCAGGGTTCCATCAACATCGGAAACAATAAGTTTTATCATGTTTATGCCTCCAGATATAACCATAGCAGTTTACATTTGTTTTTTCCAACAGGTACTTTTTATTTTTATTTTATCTGATAATATTAAAATAATATAAAGAGGCATAAAAAAGTATGTCAAAAATTGCTGTAGTCACCGACAGTTCATCAGATATACCCCAAAAGATTGCCCACGATCTGGGAATAAGCATAATACCCATGTACATAAATATTGAAGGCAAATCCTATAAAGAAGGCCGGGAGATAAATAATGAACAGGTATATAAAGCATTAGCAGACGGTTATATGGTACGTACCTCCGGACCTTCAGCAGCTGATTTTATGGAGGTATTCACCCGGTTATTTGATGAGAAAATAGAAAAAATCTATACTATCTGCCTCAGCTCCAAACTCTCCGGCACGCTTAACTCAGCCTTACTTGCCCAGCGAAATTTTAAGAAGGGGCTGATAAAAATAATAGATTCCAGAAATACAACCATAAGCATGGGCCTTCTGGTAACCGAAACCGCAAGACTGGCTAAATTAGACTTAGCTGAAGATGAATTGGAATCAAAGATTGCTTACCTGATTGAAGAGACCAGTTTTTATGCCGCCATAGAGAATTTTAAATACGTATTTAGAAGTGGGAGAACCCCTTTTTTAGGAAAATTTCTAAGCAAGGCCCTGATCTTTAAACCGGTAGTATCGATAAACAGTAATGGCAAAATCTATTTAAAAAGTTTTTCAAAAAGCAAGCAAAAAGCTATCCTTAAGCTATACAAACAGACCATTACCAGCATAGACACCCGGCGGGCATGGCGCATAGGAATTTTTTATGGCGACCGGATTCAACCAGCCCTGGACCTAAAACAGCGTTTTGAAGAAAATAATAAGGGTAATATCAGGGAAATAATATTATCCGAAGTTACCACGGTTATAAGCGCCCATACCGGCCCGGGAATATGGGGCGTAGCTTATAGCCCTATTCTGAATTACTGAATTAAGTAAAATATTCTACTCTATTTAAGCCCTTAATTTAATCAATAAGTTTGGTTAACCTAATTTTATTTTAATTGTCTATCTAACCCAAATATGTTACCATCCCTGCTTAGATTAAATGGTCTAAAACGAGGAGTTTATATAAATATAGTGGTATGTATAAAACAGGTGCCCGGGACCTCCAAGGTAAACATAGACCCTAAAACAGGAGTTCTCATAAGAAGCGGTATTGATACCAAGATGAACCCCTATGACCTGTTTGCCCTGGAAGCTGCTTTAAAAATAAAGGAGGAAAAAGGCGGCACCATAAAGGTCATAAGCATGGGTCCCCCGCAGGCTGCAGATGTTATAAAAGAAGCTTACATGATGGGAGCTGATTAGGGGGTTTTGCTTTCCGATAAGAGTTTTGCCGGCGCTGATGTGCTGGCCACCTCCTATACCCTGTCACAGGGTATAGAAAAGCTTGAACCCTATGATTTGATTATTTGCGGAAAACAGACTACTGACGGCGATACTGCCCAGGTAGGGCCGGAGATAGCAGAGTTCTTAAAAATACCACATATAGCTAATGTGCTCAGCATACTTCAGCTGGATGCAGAAAGCATGTGGTTGAAATGGACATGCCCAACACCATAGAAATTGCCAAGTTGAATTATCCCTGCCTGATAACCGTAGAAAAGGATATATATGAACCCCGGCTGCCATCATTTAAGAAGAAGGTAGCTACCAGGGATAGGGAAATTAAGGTACTGAGCTTAAAAGATTTCAAGGATCAGGATACCAACAAATATGGTCTTGACGGGTCACCAACGCAGGTAGAAAAGGTTTTTCCTCCTCCCCAGGATACCAGCCAGGAAAAATGGAGCGGAAGCCCTGAGGAGGCTGCGCAGAAAATTGCAGATAAACTCAGAGAATTAAAGTACATATAAACAGGAGAATATTTATGGGAAGATTAAAGATAAATCAGGAAAAAGTAAATAGAGAAGTTTCCAAAAAACTTATAGAGTTATGCCCCTTTGGCAGTATAAGTGAAAAAGAGGGGCAGCTTGAAATAGATTCAGGCTGTAAAATGTGTAAATTATGTGTAAAAAAAGGTCCCAAAGGAGTTATAGAGTTTATACAGGATTCAGGACCAAAAGTGGATAAGGACCAATGGAAGGATATTACCGTTTATGTGGATCATGTAGATGGAGAAATACATCCGGTTACCTATGAGCTCATTGGAAAAGCCAGAGAACTGGCCCGGAAGGTTGGATTTAAGGTTAATTGCCTGTTTATAGGCCACAGCATTCTGGAAAAGGCTGAACAGCTCCTGGAATACGGAGTGGACCAAGTCTTTGTATATGATGACCAGAAATTAAAAGAATTCCGTATTGAGCCCTATGCTTTAGCCTTTGAAGATTATATAAAACAGCTTAAACCTTCCATCATTTTGGTTGGAGCCACCACCATCGGCAGGTCTCTGGCTCCCCGGGTTGCAGGAAGGTTTAGAACCGGCCTTACTGCTGACTGCACCGTGCTGGACATTAAAAATAATACAGACCTGGTGCAGATAAGACCGGCTTTCGGAGGCAATATAATGGCCCGGATCATTACTCCAAATTCAAGGCCGCAGTTCGCGACCGTAAGGTATAAAGTTATGGACGCCGCTGTTAAATTCAGCAACATGGAGGGGAAAATAAGGGCTATGGATACCGGACAGCTGAAATTTTCTTCAGGCATCGATGTATTAAATATTACTGAAAAGGAAATTGAGGAAAATATATCAGATGCTGAAACTATAATTGCTGTAGGGAAAGCAGTAAAGGATAATAAACAAATGGATATGATCAAGAAACTGGCCCGGCTTCTGGGGGCACAGATTGCTGGAACCAGACCGTTGATAGAATCAGGACTTATAGAGCCTCAGAAACAGATCGGCTTAAGCGGGAGAACAGTTAAGCCCAAACTAATAATCACCCTGGGTGTATCTGGAGCAGTACAGTTTATTGCCGGCATGATCGGCTCTGACCATATATTTGCCGTAAACAAAGATACGCAGGCGCCCATCTTTAATATAGCCAATTACAGCATTGTGGGTGATATTTTTGAAGTGGTTCCCCAGTTAATTGAGGAAATAAAGAAACATAAAGGTACCGATGTTAAAGAATGTGTGGGTGTAAAATGAGGAGGAAGAATGAAAGAAGCAGTAATAAATAATGAATATAAAAAAATTGAATTAGAGGATATAGATTATTTAGCTTCAATAGTGGGCAGGGAAAGCCTTTATTTGGGTGAAGATATACATGAAGATTTTTGCCATGACGAACTGTTTAGCATAAGCCAGATGCCGGATGTACTAATTGAAGTTAAAAATACCGATCAAATATCCAAGGTATTAAAATATGCAAACCAGCATAAAATACCGGTGGTAGCCAGAGGCTCAGGAACCGGTCTGGTAGGAGGAGCTGTTCCTATTTTTGGAGGTATCCTTATCAATATGACCAAAATGGACAAGATTATCAGCCTGGATGATGAAAACCTGGCTCTTACTGTAGAATCTGGAGCTTTGCTTATGGATATAGCCAAGCATGTAGAGGAAAACGATCTCTTCTATCCCCCCGATCCGGGAGAAAAGTCAGCTACTATAGGCGGTAATATAAGCACCAATGCCGGGGGTATGAGGGCCTTAAAATATGGGGTTACCAGGGACTATGTATTGGGCCTGGAAGTAGTACTACCCAATGGAGAAGTACTTGATATCGGAGGAAAGGTAGTAAAAAACAGTTCTGGCTATAGCCTGAAAGACTTATTCTGCGGTTCCGAAGGTACCCTGGGAATAATAACCAAGGCTATACTCAAGCTATTGCCTTTGCCCAAGAAGTTCATCAGTTTACTGGTTCCTTTTCCTGATCTGGATAGTGCCATAGCTGTAGTTCCCAAAATACTTAAGCTGAAGATTGTACCTACGGCCATAGAATTTATGCAAAAAGAAGTACTGAAATCAGCAGAAGAATATCTGGGGAAAAGAATACCTGATAATTCAGGCGCTGCCTCCTATCTGCTGTTTACCTTTGATGGAAACAGTAAGGAAGAAGTTGAAAAGGAATATGAGACCGTGGCCAGGGCCTGTATAGACAATGGTGCTTTTGATGCTTATATAGTAGATACAGATGAAAGAAAGGAAATGGTATGGTCTGCCAGAAATACACTCCTGGAAGCAGTTAAGGCTTCCACTTCTGAACTGGATGAATGCGATGTTGTGCTTCCCCGTAACAAGATTGCTGAATTTGTAAATTGATCCCAACAATATATTAAATCCAGGCAAAGTATGCCAGTAATATCAAGAGGATTTATTTTGAAACCAGTTTTTTAACCTGTCTGCTATCAAGTATCTTGTACTGGCCTTCTTTTAAATCCCCTAAATCATATTTTCCGATTTTGGTTCTTACCAGGTCCTGAACCTGGTAGCCCAGTTTTTTAAACACTCTTCTGATAATCCTTTTTCTGCCCTCTACCAGCCGTAAATCAATCAAGGAGTAATCAGGGTTTCTTTTTAAAACCCGGGTAGACAGTATAGCTACTTCCCGGTCCTCAATTTCTATTCCCTTATTAATCCGCTGTAGATGGGAGTCATCAATAAAACCCTTAATTTTTACTCTATAGGTCTTGGGGATGCTAAATTTAGGGTGAGTAATCTGATAAGCAAGGTAACCGTCATTGGTCATAATTAACAGGCCTCTTGAATTATAATCCAGCCTGCCTGCCGGATAAAGCCTCTGTTCTAAATCTATAAGGTCAGTTACCTTTTTTCTTTTAAAATCATCCTTAACTGTTGACAGATAGCCGCCGGGCTTGTTTAAAGCAATAACCAGCTTGGCCTGGGGATAAACCTTGCGGTCCAGGCAGTATACTTGGTCCTGCTTTCCTACTTTAAGAGAAAGCTTGTCTACAGGCCTGCCATTCACTTTAATTTTTCCATCCAGTATCAGCTGTTCACATTTTCTTCTGGAACCAAGCCCGCAATCTGCCAGATATTTAGCTATTCTAACCTTATTCACTGTCAATACTATCTAATGGTGGTAACTGACTCAAGCTGTCTATTCCCATCAGTTCAAGGAATTTTTCAGTAGTCCTGTAGATTATGGGGTTACCTGGTTCCTTGAGCTTACCTGCTTCCTTCAGCAACCCCTTTTCTACCAGGGTTACTACCACGCTATCGGTCCTTACCCCTCTTATCTCAGCTATCTGGGTACGGGTAACCGGTTGTTTATAGGCGGTTATGGCCAGAGTTTCTAATGCCGCCTGTGAAAGATGGGATCTTATATTGGATTTAACGAAGTCTTTTATGTAATCACTTATGGCCGGATTGGAATAAAAACGGTAGCCGCCGGCCACTTTCCTTAATATAAAGCCCCGGCCGGAATCAATATATTCCTGCTTCAGATTTTCAATTATTTCTTTGGCCTCACCGGGCTCTATGCCTAGAGCATCAGCAATTTCCCTGCTCTTTACCGGCTGCTCGGATATAAACAGGATTCCTTCTATGCATGCTTTTAGAAGTGGCTGATCGGTTTGAAGTAGATTAAATTTTTTATTGGTTTTTTGATTCATCTTTATTTATTTTTTTAATGATTATATTTCCGAAGTTTTCAAATTGAATAATTTCTATTTGTTCATTTTTATACAATTCCAGAATGGATAAAAAGCAAATAATTATATCCAGAACCTGCTTGAACTCCATGGTTAATTGCTTGAAAGTAATTTCTTCTTTTTGTTCCAATCTTATATTTATTCTCTCCATTTCATCATAAATGGACCTTATATTCCGATGATTGTAAGCTATATCCAACCCCAGCTGTACCGGATCCCCCCTGAATAGATTTCTTGCTATCGAGGCCAGATCATTTTTATTAATTCCTTCTAGAAAATTTGGCATAATATCCAAAAATTCTTTTTCTACCGGAGCTTCTCTCACAAAAAACAATTCTTCGGTTTCCAAAGATTTTTCCAGGTATAAGCTCAGTTTCTTAAAAATCCTGTATTCTCTTTCCCTTAATTTAAGAATTTCTTCGCTTATCTCCTGCTGTTTCTGATTTTCTGTATTCTTGGAAGGCAAAAGTGACCGGGATTTTATTTCCAGCAGGACCGATGCAGTATAAATAAACCCGGACAAGGTATCAATAGCCACTTCCCGGTGCTGGTTTATAAAATCAACAAAGCCGCTGATAATCTCATTCATGTTTATCTGGTATATATCAGCTTTTTTGGTTTGCACCAGCTCCAGCAACAATTTTACAGGACCAGACTGGTCCTGGTAATGGATGATGTATTGCCCTGAGCCCTCAGTCAATTCCAATCTTTTCCCTAACCTGTTTTATAGTATTGTTTGATATTTCCCTTACCTGCTCTTTCCCTTTATTTAGTATCTGGTGAATTTTTTTACTGTCCTTTTCCAGCTCTCTTCTTCTGGCCTGAAAATCTTTTAGTGACTCGTAAATAATATCTGCCAGCTCCTGTTTGCATTGTATGCAACCTATTTCAGCATTCCTGCATCTGCTTTCAATGTTCTCTATATTATCTTTCTGATATATATTATGGAAAGTAAACACATTGCAAACCTCAGGATGACCGGGATCTTTGAGCTTTACTCTCTGGGGATCAGTAATCATCATTTTTACCTTTTTGGACATGATTTCATGGCTGTCTGTAAGATAAATGGCATTCCCGTAACTTTTGGACATCTTTCTGCCATCAGTGCCGGGAACCCTGGTGGATTGAGAAAGCAGCTCTTCAGGTTCATTGAAATACTGGCCGTACAGGTAATTGAACCTTCTGGCAATTTCCCTGGTAATTTCCAGATGCGGCAGCTGGTCCTCCCCTACCGGGACAATATTGGCATTAACTATAAGTATGTCTGCCGCCATTATCACCGGATAGGATAAAAACCCCAGCGTAGATAAATCTTTTGATTTCAGCTGGTTGATCTGTTCCTTATAGGTAGGACAGCGTTCCAGCCAGCTTATGGGGGTAATCATGGAAAAATAGAGGGTAAGTTCGGTGATTTCCGGTATATCTGACTGCCGGTATAAATGAGTCTGGTCAGGGTTTACACCCAGAGCAATTAAATCAATTACACAATCCATAAGATTCTGTTTAATATGGGAAGGATTCTGGTATTCGGTAGATAGGGCATGCCAGTCTACCAGAAAGAAGAAATTTTCATACTGGTGCTGATGTTCTATCATATTCATAATATTGCCATGCAGGTGCCCCAGATGGAGCTTGCCTGTGGGCCTGAAACCGGTTAACATTTTTGTTTTTTTCATCCTTATTTCCTTTTGCTCTAGCATTCCTCAAATTAAATATTGCCACCAAAGGCACATACTATATATAAACCCTACAACTGGAGAAATTATATTCCAGAAAAAACTTCCCCCCAAAAATAATATTATAAAAATAAATATAAAACCAAATCTGCCCAGACTCAAGTACTTATACATAGCATTGCTGGGCAAAAAGGAAGCAAGAACCTTGGAGCCATCAAGTGGCGGTATGGGGATAAGATTAAATACTGCTAAAAATATATTAATATAAATAGCAAAAATAAATATATCAGCTATAAATTGTATTGCTGCATTATAGGTATTTCTGGTTAAGAATGCATACAATCCAAAAACTGAACCAAGCATAAAAGCAATTAACAAATTAGTCACTATCCCTGCCAGGGATGTATACCTTATTCCTTTACGGAAATCCCTGAAATAATTAGAATTAATGGGTACCGGCTTGGCATAGCCAAATACTATATTGGAATTAAGCAAAATCAGCAGCAGGGGTAAGATGATGGTGCCAAAAATATCTATATGGGCAACTGGGTTTAAGGTAAGCCTGCCCATATTCCTGGCAGTTGGGTCTCCCTGTTTGTATGCAATATAGCCGTGCGCATATTCATGCAATATTACCCCTAAAAACAGGCCCGGGGCCCAGGTTATTGCCTGCCTTAGGAAATCTACCAAAGAATTGAATAAATTACTCATTAAATCCTGCCGTTTCTAACTTAATTTGTCGGCATAAATTATATGCCTGCCTGGTTATGACCTTATACCTTAACAAAAATTCTCAAATTTGCAACTATGGAAAACCTATGGAATAAGGCCTATATTTCAAACCTCTCTGGGATGATATTTAAAATATATTTTTTTCAGGTGTTTTTTGGTAACAGTAGTATAAATTTCGGTAGAAGATATGCTGCTATGCCCCAGCAATTCCTGTACTGTTCTCAAATCTGCGCCTCTTTCCAGCATATGGGTGGCAAAACTATGCCTCAGTATATGGGGGTAAAGAGTCTTTTTTAAACCGGATAGCCGTCCATACTTTTTCATAATCTTCCACAAAGCCTGTCGTGATAATTGTTTTCCAAATCTATTTAAAAACACATAATCCTGGCCATACTTTACAACTGTTCTCCTTTCCTGGTCTTTGTACCTGGTTAATGCATCCAGCGCCTTCTGGCCTATGGGGGTAACTCTTTCTTTTTTTCCCTTGCCAATAAAGAAAAGCAATCCTTCATCAATATCAATATTTTTTAATTTCAGGTTAACCAGCTCGCTGGCTCTTAAACCACATGAATACAATAGTTCAAACATGGCAATATCTCTCTGTTTAGACTTATTAGCCTTCTTTCTTACTATATCCAAAAAGATAGAGACTTCCTGTTCGGTTAAGACATCCACCAGCCTGCGCGGCAATTTTGGGTTGCTTAACTCTGCAAAAGGGTTTTTTTGAAGCTGTTGTCCCCTTATCAGAAACTTATAGAATCCCCGCAGCGATGATAGAATCCGGGATATGGAGTTACTGCCCTGGTCCTGCCTTAATTGTTTTAAAAATTTAAGAATATCATCATCTTCAACCTGCAGATGGTTAACCTTTTTCTGTTTCAAGAAATTGCCGTATTTTTGCAAATCTCTTCTATAAGCTACTTGAGTATTTGGGCTGAGCATTCTTTCAAACCGAAGATAATCTAAAAAATCCTGAAAATTTTCTTCAAAACTGCGGTCATTTTTTTTCATTTATATAATCCCTGGCCAGCATAAGACCGATAATGGTTTTAGCGTCCTGTATCTGCCCGTTTTTAATCATATCTATAGAATCCTTCAAGTTAAACTTTAATATATGTAGAAACTCATCATCATCCAGGTTGTTATCAGTTATTTTAAAGTCTAAGGCAAGGTACATGTGCAATAATTCATCACAAAATCCAGGGGTGGTATAAAAAGAAGCCAGCTTAATCAATTTACCATTTTCTGCTCCCACCTCTTCCTTTAACTCTCTTTGGGCACAATTTATGGGATCTTCGCCTTCATCCAGTTTTCCTGCAGGTATTTCTATTAAAGTCTGATGAGGTGGGTACCTGAATTGTTTTACTAAATACACCTGGTCCTGGCCATTTATGGGCACAATCCCCACTGCTCCCGGATGGGTGACTTTTTCCCTGGAAGCAATTTTTTTATTGGGCAGCTGAACCTGGTCCAGGTACAGTCCCAGTATTTTACCTTTAAAAATTTGTTTTGAACTTATCTTTTTTTCATATAACTCTTGATCCATAAAAACCCCTAACCATTTATGCTGGATTTACAAATTTCAACCATTAGACTGGAAAGGAGTATCAGCTGTTCCACTTTGACATATTCCTTACAGGTATGCACTTTTTCCATACCTGCAGACAAGTTTACCGCAACCTTTCCTCTGGAATTTATAATATTTACATCGCTGCCTCCGCCAGTAGCCTTCAACCTGGGTTTAATGCCCAATTTTTCAATGGCAGACCTGGCTATGGAAAGGGATATGTCATCTTCTTTTATATCAAACCCATCATACTCTCTTTCCACTTTTACATCTATTTTGGCTTTATATTTTTCTTCCACTATCCTGGCATTTTTTAAGAATTGATCGGTAATCTCATTTAGCCGGTCCACATAAAGGCTTCTGGCTTCCATTTCCATATAAACCTTGTCCGGGACTATATTTTTTGCTTTCCCCCCCCTTATTATTCCCACATTAGCAGTGCTATAATCATCCAGGCGGCCAAATTTACATAACTGTACAAAGCTGGAAGACATTTCAATAGCGTTTATTCCCTTCTCCGGTTCAATACCCGCATGTGCTGCCTTGCCCTTAAAATTGATATAGAAAGAATTTTGATAAGGGGCTTTATTTATTATAGTACCTATATCTCCATCAGCATCGAAGGTAAAGCCGTATTTGGCTCTAACCTTTTCCAGATCAATGTATTTGGCTCCAAATATTCCGCACTCCTCTCCAACTGTCAATAATAGGTATATATCCGGGGTTGCAATTTTCTTTTCCATAATCACCCTGACTGCTTCTATAATTGCCGCCACTGCCACCTTGTCGTCTCCGCCCAGTATACAGCCCTGGTTGCTGTTTACTATCCTGCCATTTTTTAATACCGGCTCAACCTCTCCAGTAAGCTCCACTGTATCCAGGTGAGCATTTAAGAAAATAGGCTGCCCTTCCAGTTTATATTTATTGGAAAACAGGGCAGTTATATTTCCAGAATTGCTGCCGAAATTCTTCCCACTGTCATCTATTGATACCTTAAGGCCCATATCTTCCAAGATATTTTTTACATACTCCACTATTTCTCTTTCATTTCTGGTTGGGCTCTTCACCTTCAGCAGCTTAAAAAAAGTGTCTAGCAGCCGATCCTCGTTTACCCGGTTTTTTCTTTCTTGGTCCATAATTTCTTTATTCTTTCAGTTTTTAATAATATTATTCCTAATAGTAATGAAAACATCCATATTATGCCACTGGCTGTTATTAATTTTAAAAAGTATTGGTAAAAAAATCCCATAGGGAAAAGGGTTATAAGCAGAGAATCACCAGGGAAAATATAATTGCCCTGGGGAAAAAATATCTGGTGAAATTTTTCAAATAAAAGCATGAAATTGCTGCTAAACAGATAGAGAAATACCAGCAATACCATCACCAGAGAAGTCCCGGTAACCAGAGACCATCCTGCAGACCGGATAAATTTTGCTTTATTGCTAAAAAAAAGTATAACTAATGACCCTGCAAATAAAGCTACGGAAATATAAAAAACACCCAGCAGCCAGTTGGTTAAAACCCTTACATCTTTTAGATGGCTTATTTCCTGTAAAGCAAAAGGCGGAGCAGCTCCCGGAGGGTCGTAAATAATTATTTCAGATTTATTTTTAAAAAATTCAATTAAATTTAAGGTTATCTTTTCTAGGTGGGCTTTTTCTATCGACTCTGTGACCTGGTTTTGCCGGTATAGCTCCATATAGGTAGCAGTATTGAAAAAGTAAAGTGCAAAAGGCCCCAGGATTATAATAATCATCAGAGTAATTGCGGTTAAAGCTATAAAAATTTTCCTGAACCAGGTATTTCTCATAAGCTCTCTAACTGTTGGGAATACTTTATAGCCGCTCCAACAAAGTCTCTGAATAATGGATGAGGCCTGTCCGGTCTGGACTTAAACTCAGGGTGAAATTGAACCGCTACAAACCAGGGATGGTTTTTTACCTCTACAATTTCTACCAGGTCCTGGTCGGGATAAATACCGCTAACCATCATCCCTGCTTCTGTTAATCTGTCCCGGTATTTATTGTTTAATTCATAACGATGCCTGTGCCTTTCATGTACCAGCTGCTTGCCATAGGCCTTATAGGCCAATGAACCCTTTTTAAGGCGGCAGGGATACTTGCCCAGCCTCATTGTACCCCCCTTGACATTAATACTCTTCTGTTCGGGCATTAAATCAATTACCGGGTTTAAGGTATCAGCATCAAACTCGGAACTGTTGGCATCCTTTAATCCTAAGACATTTCTGACAAACTCGGTGACCGCGCATTGCATACCCAGGCATATACCCAGATAGGGTATATTGTTTTCTCTGGCATAAGTAATGGCATTGATTTTTCCATCAATTCCCCTGGTGCCAAATCCCCCGGGAACCAGTATGCCCTGCAGCTTTCCCAGCTCCTGTTTAATATTATTTTCCGTGGTAAGGCTTTCAGAATTTATCCACTTAATTTCCACATTTTTTTTAAAATAATAACCGCCATGAGCCAGGGATTCTACTATACTTATGTAGGCATCTTTAAGGCTGGTATACTTTCCTACAATACCAATGGTAACCTTTCCTTCAAGATTATGGATATGTTTTACCATCTGTTTCCAGCTGCCTAAATTGGAGGGGTGCTGCGGTAATCCCATTTTTTCCAGAACTATACTGTCAAGCTTTTCTTTCTGCAATAACAGCGGCACTTCATACAGGTGTTCGGCATCCACTGCATTGATAGTAGCATCCTTTTCTATATCACAGAACAAACCAATTTTAGCCTTTAAGTCATCATTCAGGCCCATCTCACTTCTGCATATTATTATATCCGGCTGAATTCCTATACTCCGTAGTTCTTTGACGCTATGCTGGGTAGGCTTGGTCTTAAGTTCTTCGGTGGTTTTAAGATAAGGCACATAAGTTACATGCATATATAAAACATTTGTTCTGCCCACATCTTTTCTAAACTGTCTTATGGCTTCCAGGAAAGGCAGGCTTTCTATATCCCCTACAGTCCCCCCTATTTCGGTAATAACTATATCTACCCTGCGTTGCTGAAGGGTTTTTTTGATACTGGATTTGATTTCATCGGTTATATGGGGTATAACCTGAACCGTTGAACCAAGATATAATCCCTGCCTCTCATTATCTATTACTGCCTTATAAATCTTTCCAGATGTAAAATTATTGTATTTTGACAGCTCTTCATCTATAAATCTTTCATAATGGCCCAGATCAAGATCGGTTTCTCCACCATCTTCGGTAACAAACACTTCACCATGCTGTATGGGATTCATAGTGCCGGGATCTATATTTATATAGGGATCAAATTTCTGGATGGTAACGCTATATCCCCTTGATTTCAGCAGTCTTCCCAGAGAAGCAGCACATATGCCTTTACCCAGAGAGGACAGCACGCCGCCGGTGACAAATATATATTTAGTATCCAAAATTAATCCCTGCCTTTATCTATATTATGTTTAATAGTGCTGCATTCATTAATCAGCTCCCGGGCATGCTTTATGGATATATTGCTGTTTTTCATTCCGCTCAGCATCCTGGCAATTTCCCCGGTTTTTTGATCCCCGGATAATCTGGTTATTTTAATTTTTGTTCCACCTTCACTGCTGTATTTTTCTATAGCAAAGTTATGCTGTCCAAAAGCAGCAATCTGCGCCAGATGGGTAATGCATATAACCTGGCAACCGGTGGAAATTTTATACAACTTTTCACCCACAATCAGGGAAACAGCCCCTCCTATCCCCGCATCTATTTCATCAAATATCATCACCGAAATAGAATCCACAGACCCGATTATGGATTTTAGAGCCAGCATAACCCTGGAAACTTCCCCTCCGGAAGCAATCTTGTTCAGCGGTTTGGGCTGCTGTCCAAGATTAAGGGATACCTGAAACTCAATATCATCTATACCTTTTTCGGTCAGCTTTACCCTGTCCTGACCTATCATTATGCCATCATCCGATAAGAGGTAATCCTGACTTATTTTAAAAACCACATTCTTGAAATTCAAATCTTTTAACTCTCTGGTAATACGCTCTTCTAGTTCTTTACTGATTTCTTTCCTGATTTCGCTGAGATTTAAAGCCTTGTTGGCTACATCCTGCCGCTGGCCGGCCAGCTCTTTTTTTAAATCTTTTAACTGATTTTCCAGGCTGCTGTAATTATCTATCTGCTTTTTTAAATCCAGGGCATAGGTTTTAAGTTCACTTAAGGTCATTGAATACTTGTTCTTTACCTCATCCAGTTTAAATAAACGCTCCTGTATAAAATCCAATCTCTGGGGGTCATATTCAAAATCGGCCAGATAGCTGTTCAAAAAATGGCTAAGCTCATCAAGCATGTCGCTGGCGGAAGATACTTCTTGTTCAAACTGCGAAAATTGTTTATCTATTTCTGCCAGGCTGTTAAGGCTTTTATGCAGTAATCCCATATTGTTAATAAGAGTCTGATCCCGGTCTTCTTCTCCCTTAATTAGGTTTACCGCCTCGGATATATGCTGGAATATAACTTCATAATTCCTTAAAATTTTTCTTTCCTGTTCCAGCTTTTGCTGCTCGCCTTCATGGATATTCAAAGCTTCAATCTCTTCTAACCTGTACCTCAGGTCATTTAATTTTTCTTCTTTTGCCGACTCCATTTTTTGCAGCTGTTCCAGTTGTTTCTTAATTTTCTGGTATTTATCCAGGGCTTCCCTATACTGATGTTTTTTATCTTCTATTTCCTTTTTGCCATACTTATCTATAACCTCTAAATGATTTTTTTTATTTAAAAGATACTGGTGATCGTGCTGGCCATGTATATCTATAAATATGGAACCAAGCTCTTTTAAGGTTGACACCTGGACAAATATTCCGTTGATAAAAGCCCTGTTTTTTTCATTTCTATTTACTTCCCTGCTAATTATTACTTCATCAGCCTGGTTATCACTGTCAATTAATCCGGCATTTACCAAGTAGTTTTTAGCTGCCCGGCTTTCGTTGAAATCAAAGAAGCCCTGTACCAGCAGCTTGTCCTGATTGTCCCTGATAAGAGAGCTGTCTGCTCTCTCTCCTATCAATAAATTAATAGCTTCAATGATTAAGGTCTTTCCCGCACCGGTCTCCCCGGTTAGAACGCACAGGCCGTTACCCAGCGTTAATTCAGCATCATCAATTATGGCAAAATTTTTAACTTGAAGTTTCTTTAACATTCCTTAAGCTAAGTTAACTCCTGCTCAGTAATTTTTGTTTAAATATCTTGAAGAAGATATTATCATTAAAAGTTATTAATTTTAACTTTAATTTGGAGCTGTTCACCCTGAACACATCCTCATTATTCAGATTAACAGAGCTTTTTACCCCATCTATGCTCAAGGTATTATTAATATTTTTGGTATTAATTTTTATCTGTATCTCACTTTCCGGACTTAAAACCATACTGCGGTTATAAAGGGAATGGGGACAGATAGGGGTAACTATAAATAAATTATTATTAGGTTCTACTACCGGACCCCCTGCCGATAATGAATAGGCAGTGGAACCGGTAGGAGTTGATATTATTATTCCATCTGCGCCAAAATCCATCAGAGAACAATCATTTACTATAACCTCCATTTTTATTATTTTCTCCAGTATGGACCGGGTCAAAGTAAATTCATTTAATGCCAGGTAGGGAATGTTTTGCTCACCTACTATCTGGCCTTGCCTCCATATTCTTCCTTCTATGAGCATCCTTTCTTCAATGGAGTACTCATCTTCCAGCAAATTTTCCATAGCTGTATACAATTGATTGGTCTCGATCTCGGCCAGGAATCCCAGGTTACCAGCATTTACTCCCATTACCGGTATTTCTCTTTTAAATGCATATCTGGCTGCCCTTAAAAAAGTACCATCTCCGCCTACCGAAATGATAATTTCGACATTTTTACTGAAATCATCTTTACTACAGGAAACAAGATTGTACTTCTGTGCCAGAATATCCTGATCCAGAAGATAAACCTGGCATTTATGCTTGATAAGGTAATCGTATACATCCTTGGCAACTAGTATCGCTCTCTCATTTTTATTATTAGAAACCAAACCAATCTTTTTCATAAAACCTATCCGTTCTTATTAAAATAGCAATGAGATTCTCTTACTACATCTTCAACCATTTTATCATAATTTAGATTTATTTCTTTTCCTTTTGCCGATTTTTCCACATAAATCCAATATTCTATATTGCCTTTAGCTCCTTTTATGCTGGAAAATGTAATTCCCTTTAGATGGATATCAGTATTTTTTATGCTTTCCATAAAATCACTTATTGCTTTTATATGCAGTCTGTAATCGGTGATTACGCCACCATCCGGGACCAGGCCTTTCTGTATCTCGAATTGTGGCTTTAGCAGCATCAGCAGCAACCCCCCGGTCTTGGTTATTTCCAAAAGTTTTTGAAAAATAAGTTTAAGCGATATAAAGGAGACATCTACCACGGTTATATCTGCCAGATATGGAAGATCTTCACTGGATAAATTCCTGATATTGGTCCTATCCAGAACTGTAACCCGGTTATCCTTCATTAGCTTCCAGGATAACTGTCCATATCCTACATCAATGGCCACTACCTTGTTTGCCGACTGGCTTAATAAAAAATCTGTAAACCCACCGGTGGAGGCCCCTACGTCTATAGCCTGAAATCCACTAACGCATAGGTCAAATTTAGCGAAAGCAGATTTAAGTTTCAGCGCTCCCCTGGAAACATAATCCAGTTTTTGTTTTACCCTTATATCTGTGTTTTTATCGATTAGTGTTCCCGGCTTATCCAAAACTTGCTGGTTTCCAATTATCCGGCCTTCCATAATAAGGGCCCGGGCCAGTTGCCGGTTTGCAGCCAGCCTCCTGGACATAACTTCATCTATCAATTTTACTCTTTTACTGTTGATTTTTTTCTTCCCTGCCTGATATATAAATTAAGAATTCCATCTGTTATAGCCATGATATAAACATTTTTTAATGATTATACCTGTATCTGCCAGATTTAGTTTGACCAAAGGGTTTGTAAAAAACCTTACTGGTCTTTCGAATTCATATTAGATAATATCTTTCCAAGAATGCCGTTGATAAATTTAGGGGTATCATCTTTCTGACCCAAAACCTTGGCTATCTCAATAGCTTCATCTACCGATACCTTTAGCGGTATATCATCCATATAGTACATTTCATAAATAGCAACCCTTAAAATATTTAAATCAATAATAGCTATACGGTCCAGGGTCCAGTTTTTTACTACACTTTCGATGATTGAATCCAGTTCTTTTTTTCTACTGTATACACCAAGGGCCAGCTTCCGGGCAAATTCATCCAGATCTACCCCTAATGATTCCTGGTTTAATATAACTTTGTCTATATCTTTGCGCATAAGACCGCTTTGATACAGCAGGGTGATAGCTATTTCTCTACTTTTCCTCCTGGATATCTTAACCATTTTTATTTGGTAACCCTCTCCATGTATTCTCCGCTCCTGGTATCAATCTTTATGATGTCTCCTTCATTTATAAATAAGGGGACCTGAAGCTTGGCCCCGGTGTCAACTGCAGCATCTTTGGTGGAAGAACCAACCGTATCCCCCTTAATACCTGGTTGAGTTTTGGTTACTTCCGCCTCTATGAATATAGGCAATTCTACTTCTATTGGTTCGCCCTTATAAAATACCACCGAAACTTCCATATTCTCTTTTAAATAATCTTTCTTATCCTCAAGACTGCCGGAGCCCAGAGGTATCTGCTCATAGGTTTGAGTATCCATGAATATATAATGAACATCATGATAAAGATACTGCATTTTTTTGGTTTCAAGTATGGCCTGTTCTATCTTCTCTCCGGCCCTGAATGTCTTTTCGATGGTGGCTCCACTATTCAGGTTTTTAAGTTTGGTCTTTACAAAAGCTGCGCCTTTGCCTGGTTTAACATGCTGAAAAAATAATATTTTAAATAACTGGCCATCGTATTCAATGGTCATTCCGTTTTTTAAATCATTGGAAGTAATCATAAATATATTCCCTTCTTCTATCCAATCAAATTTGTATAAGTTTTGGTGCAATTTATAAGGGGCTGGCATCCGCCTTCTTCCACAAGCACCGTATCTTCTATCCTTACTCCCCCCAATCCTTCCAGGTAAATACCGGGTTCAATGGTAACCACCATCCCCGGCTTTAATTTCTGGCTGCTACTTTTGCCAATTACCGGCGCTTCATGGACTTCAAGTCCTGCACCATGGCCCAATCCATGGCCAAAACACTCTCCATAACCCTTGGATTTTATAAAATTTCTGGCAATCTGGTCAAGCTGGTTGCATTTAATACCGGGTCTGCAATTCTCCAAAGCTAATATTTGAGCCTGTAAAACTATATCATAAATTTTTTTAAATTTATCTTCTTTTTTTAAATCAATAAAAAATGTCCTGGTAATATCTGCATGATAATGCCCGTAAGCTGCCCCATAATCCAATAATAAGGCCCCCGGTCTTATCATTTTATTTCTTGCATGATAATGTGGGAAGGCTGATGATTGATTATTGGCTATTATAAAGTCAAAACTGGCCCCATCTGCACCCAGCTCATAAATTTTTTCCTCCATTTCCAGGCCCAGCCTGGTTTCGGTAAGGCCATAAAAGAAATCTTTCTTTGAAGCTATCAGGTATTCATAGACTTTATCTGAAACCTGGCAAGCTTTTTTTAGATTATTTATCTCAGTTTTATCCTTAATAATTCTTTGTTTTTCCAGCAGGCCGGAGACCACTTCCACCTTTATTTTTTTCTGTTGCATTATATCTTTTATTTTTTTGTAATCCTGGTAACTTAAACTGGATTCTTCCAGCACCAGGGAAGGTTTATCAAAGCTGTCTGCTAGTTTAAGAAAATGTTTAAATTTATCGGTTTGAAAGCCTACTATTTCTATATCTGTATTATTGATACTTTCTTTTGCTTCCAGATAATATATAAAATGTACCAACAGATAGCATTTATTGCTGCTTACCAGCAATATACTTGCCCCCTGATCACCCCAGAAGCCGGTTAAATAGTAGATATTTTCTTTTTTCTGGACTGCAAATAACCGGTAATTTTTTTGTTCAATTTTTTCTTTTAAGCTGATTAGCCTTGGTTTAAAGATATCCACAATAACCCTTTCTTACTGATTCCTTATCTCCTGCCAGTTGGCTATTATAATTTCATGTTCGAGCATAATCTGGGATTGCGGTATATCCTGGGGTAAATATTCTCTTATGCCTTCTACATAATATATTTGAGAATTGTTATCAATATCGATGTGACCGGCAATAAAGCTGCCTATAAGAATCACGTTTTCCTCAATATTTAAATTATTATTACTTATGGCTACAACCTCTGCATCGGGGCTACCCTCTGATTTTCCAAAATCAAGAAAAATATCAGACATAGAGAGCAGCATCATCAATGATTCTTGCGGAAAAGCATTTGCGGTTACTAACTGATAATAAACGATTATACTGCTATCACCGGTTACTATGATTTTTCCATTGCCCTTATAATAAATTGAATTAGGAGCTTTTTCTTTAATACCTATATTAACATTTCCATTTACTACTATATTTCCATTAATATTCAGTATTTCATTTTCATCAAAAAAGAGATAGTTACCCAAATTATCCACAGAAACGTTATTCACAGAAATGTTATTATCAGTTATGCTCAAGTCCCCATCTATTTCCTTTTTATCTGTTAATCCTTGTATATAAGCATCATCAATTACCAGCATGGGTAATTCTACCAGTACATCCGAAAAATTGCTTATATGCACATTGGCCAAACCCCCGGTATTTAGAGGATCAATTTCTTGTCCGTTTCTATCTTCAAATACTCCTCCCAGATAAAGGTCTATGGGGTTGCTGGCTTCACCTATTGATGAATTGCCTCCCAGTATAATATCTCCATTAACATATAAGGGACCGTCCAGGAATGAAACTCCCCCACTTAAGTTTAAGTTTCCATTGGTAAAAAAGGGACCAACAATGCGGGTATTGGAAGCAGTTATGTCTCCATAGTTCATTGAGGCATCTGAATATATATAGTCATAGATATCAAAGGGCAGAGTACCTCTAAAATACAGGGATGCCCTTATAGTTCTCTGTCTCTGGCTGCTATCAATTCCTATGGATGTAACGTCATACCCTATTACCTCGTCTCCGTCATTAATTGGTTGATAGCTTACCGAATAACTTCCTTCCACCACTTCATTTTCAACCAATTGCTGGGAATATCCAGTGGCCGGTAGTTCTTGATTATTATCCATTTGCATCTTTAATCTGTACTGGAAATCAGCAATTCCGGCTTCCGCGAAACTAAGTGCCTTTAAATTTTCTTCATCTATTTTAGTAAAGTTAATATCTCTGAACACAAAGCCAATCATGGATGCTGTGCCAAGTAATATTACTATGGCCATAACCAGCACCAGTATAGTTACATTTCCTTTTTCCTTACTCATATAATTTGCCCCTAAATATTATTTCTGAGACTAACATGGGTATCCAGTTTTGTAGTATTGTCGGTTTGGACACCCTGACTATCCATGCTCAGACTTATGCCTATTATACCAATATCTTCCAGTTTTTCCTGTTCTACTGGACTTAAAATCTGTTGCTGATCTGAATAATAGTAGCTGAAAAAATCAGAATTTATTATATTTTTGGTAATCTCCACCGGTTGATTGCTGCCTACAATCTTATAAAGATTATAAGATTCACCTTCTAGTTGAAGGTAGTAACTGATTTCTTCTACCACCTGGTCGCTATTTATATCACTATTGAAGGTAATATAATCAGATTCTGCTCTTATCATCTGGGTTGTCTCTCGCAGTTCCCTGGTTAGGGTATAAATGGTAGTTCTTGCTTTTCTTTCTATAGTGGAAGATTGCAATACCAGCTGCGATGCTTTACTGGATGTAAAATAAGTTAAAGTAATTGCGGCAACCACTATTATCATAAGCATTAATACCAGTAATACTTCTATCATGGTATAGCCTGACTGCTTTTTAAAATAGCTAGGTACTTTGGATTTCACTGGGCCCACTTTCAACTCCATCTTCATAAACTGCAGTAACAAAATAAATATAAATAATACCTGTTTCAGGATTATCTATATAGCCGGTATTCAAACTGGTTCCTATTAACTCGTAGTCACGATATATATTATAACCGGTAACCACAGAATCAGTATCAGGTGCATTCCATTGTAATATAACCGTCTCATCATCATAACCTCTATCTATATACAGTCCGTAAGGCGCAGGGTGTTGGTTTAATTGTTCATCCCCGGTTGAAACAACAGCAGGAAAAACAAGGGTAATGACCTTAACTTCCTCTACCATGGGCTGCTTATAGGCACTAACCGATATCTGCTTGTAATTCTGTGCATCATCAGCCCACCCTATATTATAATTTACCCTGTATCCGTCTTCAGTGTTAACCTGTGCTTCCAGTATCCCCTCCGGATCGGAGCCAGTTAAACCGATATCCTGATAATCCATAGCCCTTATTTTTTCTATTTCTTCATTAACAATATTTAATGCTACCGTCTTAGCCTGGTTTATCTGGGAAGTGTTTAAGGCCATGGTAGTACTGTGAATAACCACACCGGTAATGATGGAAATGATAAACAAGGCAACTATTACCTCCACCAGAGTGAAGCCATCCTGGTCCTTACCCTTTTTCAGGGCACACTTGAATTTATTGAATAATGCTGCCATAACTATTTTAAGCTAAGTAATTAATTGCTGCATAAAGAGCAATTTTGTACCCATCTGTTCCCAAACCACATATAACCCCGGTAACCGCCGGGGATATAACTGATTTTCTTCTCCATTGCTCCCTATTATAGATATTGGAGATGTGTACTTCAATAGCAGGCATTTTAATGGCTATTATAGCATCATGGATGCTATAGCTGTAATGAGTTAAGGCACCGGGATTTATTATAATCAGGTCAAAATCATTTCTGCACTGATGTATCTTATCAATTATGGCTCCTTCACTGTTGGACTGAAAATAAGATAGCTGTACTTCATTATCTTTGGCAAACTGCTCCAGACCATCATAGATTTCTTTAAAACTGTCCTGGCCGTAAATATTTTCTTCTCTCTGGCCCAGGAGGTTTAAATTGGGACCGTTTATTATTATTATTTTTTTCATTTTTTAACCCATATTTTTTTTAATGTTGTTTATAATTATATCTTTTTTTAGCCCGTAATAAAAAAATGGTTTATTTATACCCTTTAAAAGTATAAATTTATTTTTTTTACCGGTAAATTTCTTATCATACCCTACTGCCCCCATTATGGTTTCTATGTCCAGGCCTTCAATCTTTAACGGTAGCCCGATTTTATTATAAAGATTGACAATCTGTTTCTTAACTTCAGTTTCCATATACCCCAAACTTATGGAAATATCTAAAGCTGCCAGCATCCCCAGGCTTACTGCCTTTCCATGATTTATAAGAGTTAAACCAGAAGCCTTTTCCAGGGCATGGCCAACAGTATGGCCGAAATTTAACAAATTCCTATATCCAGTATCATACTCATCAACGGCCACCACCTGAGCCTTAATCTTAGCGCAACGATATATTATTTCCATAAACCTATTACTTTCAACTGCCTTTTTTAAACTATCAGGACCGGTAATAATATTATCCAGAGACTGAAGTATTTTTCGGTCAAAAACTATTCCATATTTTATTACCTCTCCCAAACCGTTTAGAATTTCCCCAGGTTTCAGGGTAGAAAGCAGTCGGGAATCCATTATAACCATATGAGGCTGATAGAAAGTGCCGATAATATTTTTTACCTTTTGATAATTAACCGCCACTTTTCCCCCTATGCTGGAATCAACCTGGCTTATAATAGTAGAGGGATACTGTATCAGTTTTAACCCCCGGTGGTAAGTAGCAGCAGCGAAACCGGCCAGGTCCCCTATTACTCCCCCACCAAAGGCAACCACAATATCGTTACGATGAAAATTTTGTTCCAAAAGCTGGTTATATATTTGCTGGCAGCTGGCAATATTTTTATATTTTTCACCATCATCTATTAAATGTATGCTGTACTTAAGCCCCAGGCTTTTAAGCATTTCAACTACCGGCTCATGGTATATGGCATCAATTTTATCATTGGAAACCAGCAGTATTTTTTCTGCATCCTTTATCCGGTTAATTAACCGGGTAGCATGTTTAAAAATACCATTGCCTAAATATATAGAGTATTTACGATTTGAAGTCTTGGCAATTATTTTTTTCATTTTTTTTCAAATATGGAAATAATAATATCCGCAATCTGGTAGGGTTCATAAATATCAGTATCTATTATCACATCAGCGCTACTGCGGTAAGTCTGGTCTCTTCTTTGCATAAGATCCATAATTTTTTGTTTTTTGTCCGGAACATCCAGAAGTGGACGTCCTGACACTCCTTCAGTTCTCTCTAAAACTTTAAGGGGAGAAGCCTTAAGATAAACCACCAGGCTGTTTTTTTTTAAAACCCTGATGTTTTCCCCCCTCTCTACAACTCCGCCCCCACAGGCAAACACACAATCCTTATTGTCACCTAATTTAGCAATAACTTCTGACTCCTGATCTCTAAAATATATCTCTCCAAAATTCTTGAAAATGTCAGCCACAGGCATACCCTGTTTCAGCTCTATAACCCTGTCTGTATCAATGAAAACCATTTGCATCTTGTCTGCTATCAATTTACCCACAGTACTTTTACCTGAAGCCATAAAACCTATAAGTGATATATTGCAGTACTCCATCTGCCTAGATGCTTCTATAATATTTTTTCCAATGGTTGTAGCTTTTGAGTATTTCTTCCATGCTATCCCTGCCAAACTTGTCTTGAACTGCTCCCGCAAGCACTATGGCCATCATAGCCTCGGCTACAATTGATGCACTGGGTACCGCGCATACATCCGACCTTTCCTTGAGGCTGATTTCCGGCTGTTTGGTTTTAATATTAACCGATTTCAGGCCTCTGGTGGTTGTGGGTATTGGTTTCATAACTGCTCCCAGAATTATATCCTGCCCATTGCTTATGCCTCCCTCAATTCCTCCGCAATGATTGGTTTTCCTATAAAATTGTTTTGTTTTTGAGTAAAAAATTTCATCATGAAATTCAGTCCCGGAAATATTTCTGGCATCAAAGCCATCCCCTACCTCTACTGCCTTAATGGCCGGTATGCTCATTACATGCTGGGCCAGCATCCCATCTAATCTCTTATCCCACTGGCTGTAGGTTCCAAGCCCAGGAGGTACATTTGTGGCCAGAACCTTAAAACTTCCACCCAGTGTATCCCCCTGCTGCCCGGCTGATTTTATCTTGAGTTTAATTTTTGATTCCATATCCTTATCCGGAACCCTCAGTTCCGAGTTTTCAATCTGTGCCCAGAGCTCAACATTCATTGAAACCGGCTGTTTTACTGTTATTCCTCCAATATTATCCACATAACTGTAAATGTTTATACCCAAACCGGATAAAAATTCTCTGGCCAAAGCACCTGCGCATACCCTGGCTGCAGTTTCCCTGGCACTGCTTCTTTCTATAACATCCCTTATGCCCTTAAGATGGTATTTTATAACACCGTTAAGATCAGCATGTCCCGGCCGGGGATTGTAAATTGGTTTTTCTTTGTTGTTCTTCCAATTCTTCCAGTCGAGGTTGGCAATTAAAAAAGATATGGGGTTACCGGTACTGACTCCTTTATTTAAACCGGACAAAAATTCAACGGTATCTTCTTCAATATCCATCCTTTGTCCCCGTCCATAACCTGATTGCCTTCTTTTTAGCTGTTGGTTGATAAAATTCTGGTCAATGGTTACACCGGAGGGAAAATCATCCACTATACCTACCAGAGATTTACCATGCGACTCTCCTGCGGTTAGAAATCTCAAGCTACCACCTGTCAATCATATAATAGTTGTCCTAAAATCAAGGTTATTATTTCATCACCCTTTAGCAAAACCACGGAATTCTCATTAATGGCCTGTATCTGATATACCTCTGCAAATACATCGGTTTCGGTTAACTTATAGTCAAATTCATTGAATTTAATTTCAGCATATTCTACCCCGTCCTGGCTGTATATTTGATCCAACCTTATCGTATTCTCTTTTTCCTGGGCCTGCTGGGTATAGTAGGGTTTAAAGGGATCAGCCACATCCGGGTTTACGGTAGATTCTTTCTGTGCCTGATAATTGGTTTCCATATTTTCATCAATATTTTCTATAATTGCCAGTTCTCGCTCATCTATTTCTACTTCTGGAATGGAAGTAAGTTCCTGGTTTTCCTGGATTTCGGGAAATAAGAATTGGCCAATACTGCACCCTGGCAAAAACAAGATACTTAGTGTTAATATCAATATTGTTAATGTAATCTTCTTTCCCATAATATTAAGGATTAATTTGATAATATGTTCTTCCATATACCAGACCTATCATATCAGGATAACCTTCTGCAGCCAAACCCAGTTCAGTACTGTCCAGGCTGATAGACCTGGGCATCGATTCCAGTGCTTTTAGAAACACCAGTAAATCATAGTAGGTACCCTTAACTGTGATATTGATATCTATAGCCATAATCTCTTCCTGATCGCCAGCATCCACCTCATTGTAATTTACCGACTGGATATCCACATCCGCAAACTGTGCAATATTATAGATTTCATTGGTTAGAACCTGAATATCAGTTTTACTGGGCAACTCTACGGAATATTTCTGGTACTGGGCATAAAGTATATTGAATCTATCCTTCAGACCGGAAAGCTGGTTTATCCTTTCAGCAAGCTGCCGGTTAGTTTGCCTCTGTTCCTGTATTGAATTCTGTGTACCCATATTGGTTCTAAGGGCAGGCATTATAAATACCAGAAATACTGCCAGCATAACCACAATAATTATTACTATAATTAATATTCTGAGAGTATTAGTCATAATTTATTCAAACTCCTATTCTAAATCCTGCTGCTGTTCCGGTTCTTCCTTTTTTTCACTAATATCCCATTCTTCTATCAGTCTTCCGGTATCCCAGAAGGTGGCCACCGCAAAATTCAATCCATTGACCCCTTCAGTTACCTGGGCTTGACTAATGCTTTCAACCCAGGCATCACCAATGTATGGAATTTTTTTCAAACCTATTATTAACCGGGAAACATCAGTATAATCATTTGCATATCCCCGAATGGTAAAACAGGTTACCTTCTGTCCGCTAATTTCTGCTGAATATTCTTCTACAAATTTCTCTAAATCAGCCATGCTTCCCTCAAAATTGGTCAAACTGGCTTTGGGAGGTACTGCCTCCCCCAGGTTATAAATAATATCAGACCACAATACATCTTTGTCTTCGATTGAATCCACTAACTGGGCTTTCTTCTGTACTTTTTTCTCAAATTGCTCATAAATCTCTAATTTATCTACATACTCCTCCAGCTTTCCCCCTGTATCCTGGTATTGGGCTAAATTTGAATTAAGGTCTTTTGCCCTATCCTTTATTACAATAAAAGACATTACCATTGCTGCAAGCAGTATAATTAGCAAAACTATAACCACATTCAAGGTTACAGTCCTTTTATTAAACGCTCTCTCTTTTTTGGGAAGCAGGTCTATATATTTCAAAGGCCATACCCCCTTAAAGCCATCCCTATGGCCAGGGTCAGCTGATTGGCAAAATGGTTAAGATCCTTATTCAGATAATAGGTTTTTTTATTTAATACATCCAGGTTGAAATAGTTGCCTACATTAAACTGTTCTACCTCAAAGCCAGTCTCCTTTTTGATTAATAGATCAAAATTCTTAAAAGTATCGCCACTGATTATAATTTTTTCTATATTATAAGTAGAATAACGATTTAAGAAATAATCTATGGAACGGTTTATTTCATTTATGAACTGACTGCTAGCTTCTTTTATAGCAATGTTTAAGGTAATATCATGGTCATCTTTTCTTACAGAAGTTTCAGTATCTCCCCCCCATTCCCGGTTCAAGATTTCTGTCAAACTGCATATCCAGGGACTGGTCAAAATCAAAATCATCCAGTATTTTTTCAATATCCCCATAACTTTTATTGGTTTTCTTACTTATGTAATCAATAAAGGTTTTTATACTGATATTACTGAACCGGGGAAATTTTAGCTGGTTGCCGGTCAACATATTTATTATGGATATGTCCTTTCCTATATTAACCAGGCAATAGGCATTCTTCTTATCTGTAGCTTTCTGGCTCTGGAAATGATAGGCAGTATTTATTACCCGGTACAGGGAAAAACAATTAAGATCTATGGCCACAGGGTTTATTCTAATGTTTCTTAAGCTCTCCACAATACTGTCAACCATATTTTTGGCAGCCCCGGCAATCATGATATTTGATGATTCATCATCCTTATCCACCACAAAATAATCATAGGTTATATTATTTTTAGAAATGGGTACCAGATCATTAATTTGATACTTTATGGAAGACTCTATCTCACGGTCATCGGTAATAGGCAGTTTTATCTCTTTTATAATAACTTTAGGATTGGACAAACCCACAAATACTTTTCGGGAACCAAACCGGTAATACCCCCATATATCTTTTATGGCGCTGGACACTACCCTGGTGTCTTTTATCTCACCTTTTTCTATAACCTGCTCGGGCACTTCAAACACCGCAGCATTATCTATTATAAAGGTGTTCCTTTTTTTAGTTACCTCCGCTACCGCTATCCGGTTGGAGCTTATGTCCATGCCTATGTATCCCATTTAATCTCCTTAAAAATAACCCAGATACCAGTTAATTATAATATTTCCCCAGAACAGCGCAATAATGCTGCCCAGGGAAATAAAAGGGCCAAAAGGGATAGCCTGCTTAAATTTTTTCTTTCTGGTGGCTATAAGGACCAACCCGTATATGGAACCGATCAAAAAACCTGCAAACAAAGCCACAATAACTGATTTTACCAGGAATGCCCCCACCATAAGAGCCAGTTTTACATCACCCATGCCCATTCCTTTGGGGTATATAAGGTGTATGATCAGCATAAAAACAAAGGCACCGACGCTAAAGGCCAGAGGCATCCACCACTGGGATGGCCTGTCAATTATATTCAGCGCAATCCCTACCAGAGTCATGGGCCAGGTAATAGAATTGGGTATAATTCTAAACTGTATGTCTATGACCGAAATTGCTATCAGGGCACTTACCAGTATCAGGCCAATTAAAAGTTGAATGGTTATTCCAAAAAAATAAAAGACCAATAGAAACAGTAAAGCTGTTGCCAGTTCTACCAGGGGATATATATACGGTATTTTTGCCCCGCAGCTGCGGCATCTCCCCTTTAATACCAGATAAGATATCAGGGGTATATTGTCATAAAAAGCTATCCTTGCTTTGCACCGGGGGCAGATAGAAAAGGTAGGCTTGTATATAGAAAGTCCCCGGGGAATACGATAAATTACTACATTTAAGAAACTTCCTACTATAAGGCCGGCTATAAATAGTATTATATATATTAGTATGTCTGCCATTTCTGCCATGCTATTGCCTTATTTTATTACATTTTTACTACAGTCAGGGCTACTTTTAAATTTCTATAATTTTAAATATGGAAATAACTATTTGTACCTTTGTATATTAACACAGCAATT
>JAIOXO010000014.1 GCA_022396035.1 Actinomycetes bacterium
GGCACCCCAAAACACAAAAATTGCCCGAATTTTTACCTCCAAAACTTCTACATGGAAAATGTTCTGTAAAGCTAATGTTAAAATGTTCCCATTTTTGCAGGCGTTTGGGGTAAAATTGATAGAAGATGATTAATCGCTGGGTAAATTATTAGTTAATTTATTTTCACAGGTTATTAGTATAGAATAAAAATACAATTACTGCTTATATAAGGCAGTAAAAATAAAGGGGGCCCTGAGCTATGGAGAAAAAGGTTTCTAGAAAGAAATCACAGGAAATAGGCATAAGCGGCCTAAACAGCATAAGCAACCTTGAAGCCGGTATAATGAAGGTAGTCTGGGAGAAAGAAAAAGCCACAGTAAGGGAAGTACACGAACTGATGCTGAGAAAGGAAATGGGAAAAAAGCAGAACGGGTTTATCCCCTACACCACGGTTATGTCTACCATGAACACCCTGGCCGATAAAGGGCTGCTGAAGCAAGATAATTCAGCCAAGACCTATATTTATTCACCGGCAGTAACTAAAACCCAGCTGGCAAAGAGTATCTTTCAGTCAGTGGCAGACAAGATTCTTGATGGTACCAACCAGCTGACCAGAGTAAATCAATTCTTAAAAAACATGAAATAGCCAGTTATTGCTGGATCTTTATGCTATCCACCTTGGCTACTATGACCGAATCGATACTTTTGTCTCTGGTCCGGTCGGTCATGCGTGCAGAACTGCCGTTTACTACCAGAACCTTCTCTCCTATCCCAACCCCTACCAGATCAACTGCCACCACAAAGGGTTCCAATAATTTACCGTCAAGGTCTATCGCTTTTACCACCATAAGTTTTTTGCTATCCAGGCTGCTATCTTTCTGGGTGCAAACCACATTTCCAATTACCTGCCCTAAAACCATAATTAGCCAATCACTTCCTGCCAATATTTACTTTATCTATTAAGGCTACAATGGTAGCATCAGTGGGCACATTTTCTTCATCAAAAGCCCATGAAGCCTCAGAACCATCCTCATAGCCCACTATATCTCCCATGCCTGAAGAAGTTACATCCAAAGCCACCAGAAACTGCCCCTCTTCTTCTCCGGTTTCCAGGTCCAAGGGCTGTATCACCTGTAACTTTTTTCCTGTCAGGCCTTCATACTTGATGGTAGCCACCACATTGCCTATAACTTTAGCATAATACAAACTGCATCATCTCCAACCATGATGATAGCATACCGCTCAACTTTGACCAATAGCCAGTTTGGCTGCTTTTACTGTGTTCTTAAGCAGCATGGCAATAGTCATGGGACCCACCCCTCCGGGTACCGGAGTTATATATCCTGCCTTAGGCTCGACATTCAAAAAATCCACATCCCCTATAAGGGTAGCGCCCTTTTTCTGGAAATCCTCTTTTCTCCACTCCAGCAAATCGGGACCGGCCTTATCCCTGGTAATCCGGTTTATGCCCACATCAATAACCACTGCCCCCTGTTTTACCATATCCTCCTTTATAAGGTAGGGCACCCCGGTAGCCACAATCAGGATATCGGCATCCCGGGTATGGAGGGAAAGGTCTCTGGTCTCTATATGGCAGACAGTAACCGTAGCCCATTCATTTAAAAGAAGTAAAGTAGTGGGTTTACCCACAATTTCGCTGTGTCCCACCATGGTTGCATTCTTACCCTTTATGGTAATGTCCTCTCTTTTCAGCATTTCGATTATTCCCGAAGGTGTTGCCGGAACCAGGCAATCCTGCTGGGCCACCAGCTTGCCCATATTAACCGGATGAAAGCCATCCACATCCTTTGCCGGGTCTATGGCCATTAAAACCTTTCCGCTGTCTACCTGTTTGGGCAGGGGGAGCTGCACCAGTATGCCGTGGATATCCAGCCGTTGATTTAACTGTCCTATCTGGGCCAGTACATCCTCGGTACTCACCGTATCATCCATGTTTATAGTTTCGGATTTGATACCTACCTGATTGCAGCCTTTTTCCTTACTGGCCACATAAACCTTGGAAGCAGGGTTATCCCCCACCAGTATTACCGCCAGACCAGGTACTACACCCTTGCTTTCCTTCATCTGGTTTATTTCCGCTTCTACCTCTTGTTTTATCTGGGCAGATATGTCTGTCCCGCTTATTAATTTAGCTATTTTAATCACCCCTTGAAAATAGGAATATTTAATAAAACTTATCTAGAACAGGCCAACAATATTGCCCTGATCATCAAGATCCACCTTGGTGCCTGCGGGAACCTTGGGCAGGCCGGGCATGGTTCTCATCTCTCCCAGAAGAGGGTAGAGAAAACCGGCCCCGGCCGAAGCCCGGATATCCCTTATGGGAACCGTAAACCCTGTTGGCCTTCCCTTGAGATTAGGATCATGGCTTAAAGATAAATGAGTCTTGGCCATACATATTGGAAGACCGGCAAATCCCTGCCTGGTATATATATCTATTTTTTCCTGGGCCGCGGGCAGGAAGTTAACCCCGTCAGCACCGTATATTTTGGTAGCTATAGTTTCAATTTTTTTATCAATAGGCCAGTCCAGAGGATAAAGGAACTTAAACTCGGATTTCTTTTCTGCTGCCTTTGCCACTGCCTCTGCCAGCTCTGTACCGCCTTCTCCTCCTTTAAGCCAGACCTTGCTCACTACCGCATCTTCAGCTCCGGCGGCTATGGCCTTTTCCCTTATCACATCTATCTCCTGCTGGGTATCGGTATCAAAATGGTTGATAGCTACAACTACAGGAACCCCATGCATTTTCACATTTTCAATCATCTTCTCCAGATTCTGGCATCCATGGGCTACTGCCTCCACATTGGGGGTGTTCATAAGTTCTTTGTCTACCCCCTGCCCGGGTATAAACTTAAAACCTCCGCCATGCATTTTAAGGGCCCTTACCGTAGCAACTATAACTGCCGCATCCGGTTTGAGGCCGGAGTACCTGCACTTTATATTAAAGAACTTCTCAGCACCAATATCGGCGCCAAATCCGCTTTCAGTAACCACATAGTCGCCCAGCTTTATAGCCAGCCGATCAGCTAAAATGGAGCTGTTTCCATGGGCAATATTGGCAAAGGGACCGGCATGAACAAAACAGGGTGTATGCTCAATGGTCTGCAATAGATTGGGCTTAACCGCATCCTTTAAAAGCACCGCCATAGCTCCCGCGCACTTTAAATCTTCAGCAGTAACCGGGTCTCCGTCCCGGGTGGAGCCTACAGTCATCTTGGCCAGTTTCTCTCTCAGGTCCTTCAGGCTGGTAGTTAAAGCCAGTATGGCCATTACTTCACTGGCCACCGTAATATCATAACCGGTTTCTCTGGGCACACCATTAAGCGGGCCTCCCAGACCCACAACTATATTCCTTAGAGCCCGGTCACTTACATCCACTACCCGGTTAAGGGTTATGCTAAAGGGATCGATATTTAAGTCATTCCCCTTCATTATATGGGTATCCAGGAAAGCTGCCAGCAGATTATGGGCAATTCCTACCGCATGTATATCCCCGGTAAGATGGAGATTAAAATCCTCCATGGGCAGCACCTGTGAATACCCTCCACCGGCTGCGCCTCCCTTAATTCCAAAAACCGGACCCAGTGAAGGCTGCCTGATACAGGTAATGGTCTTTTTACCTATCTTGTTTAAGGCCATACTTAACCCGATGGTGGTTACCGTTTTGCCTTCCCCCAGAGGGGTGGGAGTTATGGCTGTAACATCTATATACTTGCCGTTTGGCCTGTCTCCCAAGCTGTCCAGTGCATCCAGCTTAACTTTAGCCTTGTAGTTACCATACAATTCCAGATACTGCTGGTCCAGGCCCACAGTGTCTGCTATTTCATAAATATGTTCCATATGGGCAGCTTGGGCTATCTCTATGTCGCTTTTCAAGTTGGCTCCTTTCAAAATTTGGCAATAGCTAATATAAGGTGTGGCTTAAATTATATATAAATTAATACCCTGTTACAAACTTATTAGCATACAATTCAGATCAGGAACTACTAACAGAATATTCCTTGAGGTATTTGGGGACTTCCCCCGCTTCCCGGGGCCCTACCACCACTTTCCATTCATCTCCCAACTCTTCTTCCAGCTCGCCCTGCAGTTGGGCCACATAACCAGGAATAATAAGTTCCCTGGTCTTGGCCTTATCCTCTATGCCGCTTTTCTTGACAAACTGGGCTATAAGTTCGGGTATAAATTTGCCTGCTGCCCAGGCGGTCAGAACCGACTGGCCTTCAACATTCATTACCAGCACCCAGCAGGGTACCTTGCTGTTTTCCACCTCTCCTGAAATTATGAAATAGGTAAGGGAAAAGTTGGTGGTTATAAGCACCGGAGAATCAGGACCGGGATTGCCAATTTCATATATCTTCTGTTCAACCTGCATGGGCTGACGGGGATCGGTGTATATATTTTGCCGGTAAACCAGCAAAGGATAAATATTCTGGTATCTGGCATTGGAAAGTACAATTATAGAAGCATATTTAGCTACAAATACAGAAGCAATAACTGTCTCCGTGGCCTCATCCTGGCCCAATTCATCTGCAAATACTATGGTAGGATAACCAAACAGCCGGTTCTTCTTTTTAATAGCTGCCGTACGCAGGGTTATCTGGTTGAATAAATCTTCCTTAATATCTCTGTTGCCTATATCTATAACCATGTTTTTAATGCCTGCAGACCTCAATTTATCGGTAACCTGGGCAATATCATCAAAGGTTTTACCCCTGACTGCTATGGGACAGCCGGTTTTCTTGCCGATTTCTATAAACTGGTCCGCATTGTCAACAGTAGCTGCATGCAGAAGCGGCTTCCTGTCTGAGAGTTGTTCGGCCAGCTGCCCTAAAACTTGTGCATCTTCGCTTACCAGTATCAGTGCTCTGGAAGTAGCGGAAGCTACATTTTGTACCACCTGCTTAAATTTCTGGCCATCCCCGGATTTATTCTTAATGCATACCGCATCCAGGGTCAATACCTGGCCTACCCGTTCATACTGGATACTGTCTATCTGTTTTACCTTCTCTTCTATCTCTTTTGCATCCATAGTGTCTTCGATGGTTACCGCAAACCCGTTCTGATTGATAAAGGTACGGTCATGCCTGAACAAGACATTCTCTTCACCAACCGTAAAAGAGTTATCTCCTTCTCCAATCTGTACTTTGAGTATGGGGGGCTGGGAAGCCTCTGCCAGCTCGCTTTTTGCCTCCTCTGAAACATGAGGGCATTTTTCTAGCTCTACCTTGCCTGCTGCCAGCTGCATAGCAAAAGCAAGACAGGTTGGAAACCCGCAGTCCTTACAATTAGTTTTAGGAAGTTTTTTAAATATTTCCAGACCACTTAAAGCCATGTTATTACTCCTTTAGTATTAAAATTTTTTCCATTTTATTTACATCATAGGTTCCATTTCCAGTACAGGGTGCCCCACTTTTTCAATCCACTGGGCCACCTCTTCTTCGGTAACCGCCTCTTCTTCGGTAGCTATTTTATCTATAAAATTGTCCAGGTTAAGTTCCTGGGCCCTGGCCTCTATAAGATCCCTTATCTCTTCCTTAAGCTCTTTGGGTATCCACACCAGCCTCTCCAATCCCCCGTCAGCTTTTATAAACTTCTTGGATCCTATAAAGAACTTGCTTATGCCTATAAACCCGGGGGTTTGAATACCCCCGCCAACCATACCCGCTATGGTGGAAAACTTCATCCCGCAGGGGGTTATACTTGAAAATTCCCGGTTTACGGCCATTACTCCATTAGTGGACGGCAGAATGGTACAGATGACCTCAAAACACCCGCAGGAAGTCATGGGGTCAACAATCATGGAGTAAGCAGAAAATGATTCCAGGCTCTGATTGCTGGTTTTAAACACAAAATCATTTACTCCCCTCCATATACCCAGATTCTCATCCACCGTTTCTCCCTTCTTTACCGGCTGGTTGGGGCCGGTGGGGCTAATCTCATAAGCCGCCCTGCAATCCAGCCAGTTATAAGCCCCGCAGAGTCCAGGCCTCTCAGGAGATACCACACATACATGATTGGGGGCAAATGACTGGCACAGGGTACAGGAATAGAAAATATCCACACTTTCATCGGTAAGTGAGCCCATTCTCTCATCCCTGGTTTTAAATATTTTTCTGGCCTTATCCCTTAAAGCCAGAACATCCTCGGTATTGGTGTATATCTTAATCTGCACCTTATCCATTATATTGCCGAAATCTGAATGCATCTTGGCATGAAGGATAGTGCCTATATGCCTTATCTTAAATCCGCTTTTTACTGCATCCTTGGAAAACCTCACCCAGGATATATCCCTCTGGCCCATATGGAAAATCCCGGAAGGATAATTCAGGAAATAGTGTATCTGTCTTTCCATAACCGGCTCAAAATCCTGCTGCATCTTTCTTCCTGATACCTCTACCAGTATGCCTAAGGGAAGGACACTGTCATCCTCAACTTCATCTACTTCCGGCCCAATGACCTCTATTTTACCATCTTCCACCTCTGAGGAATCAGCCATAAGCAAAAGCTCAACCGCCGGGCTTTTATTTCCTCCGAACTCCAGGTAAGTATTTTCTTTTCTAACCCTTTCCCCCTCAAAAGCAGGACCGAAGGGTACCGGTACATCAACCTTGTCTACCGTAATCTTAAGTCCCCTTACCTCTATAGCCCTGCTAACTATGTCCTGTTCGGGGATATTGGATACCACATGCTCATAGGTGCAGACACCCCGGGGCAGTATCTCCGGTATATCGGTATTGGCTATGGTGGGAAAACCAAAATTTATCGCTCCTGCCGCATTGGCGTATTTGTAGTCATCAACCTGGCCCAGGGCCAGTACAAAAGCAAAAACCCGGTTTTTATTATACATAAGCATACGCCGGTAATCTCCCGGCTGTACACCCCCAAAACTCATAGCTGCCCTGGCCGCAAATCCCAGTGAGTAAACAGTGGCAGTTATATCTTTCCCAAAGGGAACCAGCCGGGTATCCCAGCCCAGCTCTACCCCTTCCTGGTCCAGCTGCTCAGCCATGGTTACCCCGTCAGTAGAGCCGCTCATAAACACATAGATATTTTTCTCCTGCAGCTCCCTGGCTATCTTAACCGCCATCTTACTGTCGGTAGCAGCTCCAACACAGGCAGCAAAGCCGGGAGCGGTACCATCAACAAACTCAATTCCTCTCTCCCTGATTATTACATCAGTAGCGGCTCCCAGCCATATACCCTCTACCGGGGTGGGTTCCTCCAGGTATTTTATGGCCTCTATAATTTCTTCCACCCACAGGGTAGCTATACCTGCATCCAGGGTACCCCCCAGATAGGGTATCCACACCTGCTGGCTGGGCACCGCGGGCAGTAGCTTTTTTGCCTCTTCTATAACCTGCCAGCAATCCCCCAGCTTCTCTACTTTGATACCAGCCATGCTGTATATAACAGGTAAAAAGTAACCGGTATTGGGAAATTCCAGTACCTGGTCTTCCCCTTTGCTTTCAATTGCTTCTTTTAACTTCTCTTCCGCCTGGTTTACTATGCTGTAGGCACCGTTAATTGCACTGGTAGCTATAATCTTAGACATTTCCTAACCCCCTTCTTGCTTCCATATCAAACAGTACCCGTTCCTTCTTAACATCAATTTTTAGCGCTTTCCTTTTATCCTGAATATGGGAAATTACATTCTTTAACACCTGGTCAATATCTTGGACATACTCCAGCTTGCCTCCATATTTCTTTTCCCATACATTGGTCATTATATCTACTACTTCCTGGCTGGACATCACCGGTATGGGTTCACCGCTGAATACCACATAAACACCGCTGGCTACAAAGTAGCTTCCAATGGATAAAGCCTTTTCGCTCATCCATTCTGGGGCTATTCCCGCTACCGGTAAATCACTTATATCTTCTCCCAGGCCTCCTTCCGCTACCACCTCGGACAATATGGTCAGAATCCTGGAATTATCCACGCAGGAGCCCAGATGCAGAACCGGAGGTATACCCACTGCTTCACATATGGATTTAAGTCCGTCCCCGGCCTGGCTGTAAGATTCAGGCATCATCAGTCCGCATTTTGCCGATGCCAGGGCCCCGCAGCCGGTCTGCACCACCAGATAATCCCTTTTAATCAGTTCGGTAGTAAGGTAATTATGGTATTTATCCTGGACATGCCTGGCATTATTGCAGCCCACTATTGCCACTACCCCCTGGATCCTGCCATCAATTATTCCGTCATTTAATGGCCTGAAAGATTCCCTGAATTTCCCCCCCAGCATATACCTTATATACTCATGGGAAAATCCCGCTACAAGGTCAGAAGTAATCTTGGGAATATTCAGCTTTTTATTGCGGTTGGGGTAATTATCAACGGCCATGGTTATTATCTCCCTGGCCGTCTCCAGAACCTTTCTTTCATCAAACTGTATATGGGTTGCTCCCGGAATCTTGCACTTTGCTGAAGAAGTTATCAGCTTGGTATGATATTTTTTGGCCAGTGGTCCCAGAGATTGCATAATGCACTGTATATCCACCACCATTACATCCACAGCAGCAGTCAGTATGGCTAATTCCTGGGAAAGGAAATTACCAATGGGAGCCACTCCCTGCCTCATCAATACTTCATTGGCAGTACAGCAAATACCTACCACATTAATACCCTTGGCCCCTTTGGTTTTAGCATATTCTAAAAGCTCCTTATCATCAGCCAGCTCTGCTATTACCTCGGACAGGGTAGGTTCATGCCCATGTACTACCAGGTTTACCTCATCCTCTTTTAGCATTCCCATATTGGTTTTTGCCGACAATGCCTGGGGGGTGGTAAACAGTATATCCGTAATTTCGGTACCAATCATGGAACCGCCCCAGCCATCAGACAAGGCATTCCTTAAAGCATGATCCAGTATATGTTCAGCCTCCTGGTCCACTCCCATATGGGTACGATGCATGGTTTCCACCACTTCCCGGTCAATTCCCCGGGGCATTATATTGTTTTTGCGCCATATTTCCTGCCTCTTTTCGGGCGCAATCCTGGTAAGATCAATTTCTCCTTCCTGCTGGCCAAACAAGGCCAGTGACTTATTTGCAGCATCCAGTGCTATCTCCTTAATCTCTCTGTCCTTGATTTCAATACCCAGGTTACGGGCATAACTCAATAATTTCATTTCATCCTTTATTTTCAGCCCTTCAGCCTTGCCCTCAGCCACATCCTTAAGCAGCAAAGCCAGATCCCGGCCATGGTCAGAATGCGCAGCTGCGCCGGCAGCTATATGCCGGGCCAGGTTTCTGGCGGCAATGGTTCCCATGGTTGCCCCGCACAGCCCGGTTTTTCCTTCCTTTACCCTGCAGGGGCCCATGGAACAATTCTTACAGCAAATCCCTGCCGTGCCCGCGCCGATAGGACAGCACTTCATGCTGCTGGCCCGGTCAAAAACAGTTTCCACTGTTTCATCTAAATTATTGATTATCTCCAGAATAGCCTTATCTTCACTGTATACTTTATCTTTTTTATCTTTGGAATTCATTTACCGCACCATCCTTTACAGTAACTTTCCTATACAATCTTTTATTATTTCCACTGCCTTGGGGTGACGCATAACTACAATATTTGCCCCTGCCATCAACATACTCATAACTGATATGGTTTCCCAGTTAATACCCCTTGGTTCCCTCTCGCCCCACTGGGGGTAATCCTCCTGGCTTCCCTTTACTTCCTTTACCTTCCAGACTTCGGGAGCTATATTGCAAATCATGGGCATCTGGGTCATTTTGTCATCCTGAAGCAATGCCGCTATTTTAAGCCTTTCCATACAGGAATAGCAGTATTCTATGCCATAACCCAGCCCGGAAGTGGAAGGATCCATTACTATCCTTTCCGGTGACAGGCCCAGCTGGGTTAGAAGTATATTTAGTTGTTTGGCAATGTTTACATCCAGGGGATTAAGTGAAACTATATTATGGTTGTAACCCATGCAGGCGGCAGCAATGGTCTTATAATTATCTTCCTCTACCCAGCCAATAAGCAGATCGGTATTCTGGTTAACCTCGGCAACTTTTTTCATAACCTCGGCCACCCTTTCCAGGGGCCCGTCCCCGTAAATTATGACTGGCACCTTTATGGCTTCCCTTACCTGCTTAACCATTTCTGCTGCATCATCTGCAGACATATTGCCTGAATCAGGATTAATGCTTGTCATCTGCAGACAGATGGCATCTGCACCATAGTCAGTCACACATTTCTGGGCCCATTTAACCGGATCCTCCCATACGGATGAAAAATAAGCAGCCACATCTTCCGGCCAGCCCTCAGGTTTGCTGTCGTATACCTCCATGGCTACTATTGGCCGGTTTGGCATCTCTCCTTCAAAGGTATAAAAAGGCAGCGTCTTATCTCCCCCCACTATTACCTCCGATGAATCACTGCCCAGGGTTACATTGCAAATTTCCCCGGCGTACTCGTTTTTTGGAATCTGGAAGCTCAATTTTCCCCTCCTATCCTATTTATAATTGTTACTTAATTGTTACTAAATATACAACCTTATGTAAAAAAATTTACAAATCATATTATTTTACCATTTATCTTTAAAAACTTCAGTTAATTGATTGATTTATTTTGAAAAAATAGGTAATTGCTCTAATAAACTTCTGACTTGCTTTAAAGGTAAATTATCCTTGCTTAAATCAAAAATGGATTGGCCGGATATATCCATATCCATTATTTCCTCATCCTGTCCTATGACCGCAGCCAGTTTAAGGCTGCTGTCCTCAACCTGTTTAATAAGCCTGGGGTCCAAATCGCCGTTCACCCGGTTGACCACCAGAAGCTCCTCTGAGGCTTTTAGTTCCAGCTGGCCGGCCAGATCCCTGATCCTGGCAGCAGTCATTATCCCCCGGGGAGAAGGATCGGACACTATTACCAGGTAATCAATGCCCTGAGTAGTTCTGCGGCTTAAGTGCTCCATACCCGCTTCATTATCCATAACCACATAACTGTAGTTATCCTGCAGTATATCAATATATTTTCTGAACAGGTTATTGGCATAACAATAGCATCCCGGTCCCTCGCCGCGGCCCATAACCAGTAAATCAAACTTATCATTTTCGGCCAGGGCCTGCTGCAGGTTCATTTCCACCACCTGGTCCTTGTACATGCCCTTATCCATCCGGGGTGCTTCTTTTTTAAACTGTTCCCTCAGCATCCCCACCGTATTTATCGAATCTACGCCCAGCACCTGGTTCAGATTGGAATTAGAGTCCGCGTCCAGGGCCAGCACCGGGTGCTTGCCCCCTTCTATCAGGCCCCTTATAATCAGGCCGCATAAAGTGGTTTTTCCCGTGCCGCCTTTTCCTGCTACCGCAATATTTATCCCCATCAGCTAACCTTTCTTATATTTATTATCCAATGACAGTATGAGCTGTTCAACAGTAGGAAAATCCTTTAGATCAGTATAGGGCAGAAAAAGTCCCGCCACATACCTGTCCATGAACTTCATATTAACGCTAAGCTCCACATAGGTAAGGGCATCAGCAATGCTTACCGACTGCTCATATCTTGACTGGGAAAGCAAGCTTATGTATGCTCCGGTAACCGAGGTATTTCCGAGAAAGAAATACTTGTTTATATCAATGTCCGGCAGCATGCCTATGACTATTGCATTATCAATATTTAGATTCTTGCCCAGCCCGCCGGCAATATATACCTTGTCCAGATCATAAACACTTAAATCTACCTCTTCCAGCAAAGTTTTAATGCCTGCATATACGGCAGCCTTGGCCCTCATAAGATTGTCTATATCCACTTCACTTATATATATCTTTTTTCCGTCTGCTGAAGCTTCCCTGCCGGCAATTATATACCGGTATTCCCCCTCTTCCTGCTCCAGATAGCTGTTGCCTATATCCTGGTTAAATTTACCCTTCCTGTCTATCACCCCTTTAAGATACATCTCTCCTATAACATCAATTAAACCGGAACCGCATATGCCCCTGGGCTTTCCTCCTCCAATTACTTCCACCCTGCATCCGTAATGCTCCTGGTCTATATATACCTTCTCTATTGCTCCCTCAATGGCCCTTATTCCGCATTTGACTCCCCCGCCTTCAAAAGCAGGACCAGCGGAACAGGAACAGCCCATCATCCATTCATTATTTCCCACTACCAGTTCCCCGTTGGTGCCCAGATCAATAAACAGGGTTAAATCCTGTTTATGGTTCATTCCGGTAGCCAGCAGGCCCGAGGTTATGTCCCCGCCCAGATAGCTGGCCACCCCCTGTATACAGTAAGTAAATGCATTTTTGATATGCTTTATTCCAATATCTGAAGCCCTGCAGTCCGAGAAACGATTGGCTACGGTTACATAAGGCTCCTCCCTGATGTATTTTGGTGAAACCTCGTAAAACAGGTGCATCATAGTAGAATTTCCTGAAATCATCAGAGACACTATGCTTTCAGAATCTATCTGACATTTTAGCAGCAGCCTCCAGATAAGGTTATTTACAGAATCGGTAACCACTTCCTTTAATTTTTTCAAACCGCCTTTTTTACCGGCAAATACAATCCTGTTTATTATATCTTCACCGAATCTAATCTGCGGATTATACTCAGATTCCGTTGCCAGTATCTTTCCACTCTGTAAGTCCACCAGATACATCACCAGAGTAGTGGTACCGATATCCAGGGCTAGGCCGTAAAGCTGAGGGTCCTTTTGCCGGGTATCAACATCTATGACCAGGTTTTTGCGGGTTTCAATCAAGGCCATTACTTTCCAGTCATTTTCTCTGAGCACCCAGGGAAGTTTCTTCAGTACATCTATGGGAATCTCAATATCTTTTATACCCAGTTTGTCCTTCACCACTTTTTTAAACCGGTAAAGGTCACTGGTCCCGAAAGTTAATGATGGCTTTTCCACCTCAACTTCTATGTTTTTAATCCAGGGTTCCGGTTTTACTGTTTCAAATTCCTGGCTGCTTACTCCGGCATAAGCCTTGGAAACCTGTACAAACTGTCCCTTTTCAATTATGGCCTTCACCGTCCTGGTTTCAGGAATTGCCACCACCAGATCACCGGTTACCCTGGCCATACAGGACAGCACAAAACCTTCATTTACTTTCTCATCGGATAAGTATTTAGTCCTTTTGGCATCAACTTTGCCTTCTTTTACCTGTACCACACATCTTCCACAGGTCCCCACCCCTCCACATGATGAATCTATATGGATCCCGCAATCCAGTATTGCCTGGCGCAGGTTATAGTTTTTGGAAACATCGATTTGTTTATTGCTGGGAAGAAACTGGATATGATATTTGTTTTGGCTTACCATTATTTAAAAAATTATATGAATAAATTATAGCCAAGCATCACTTTTAAAAAATTATAGTATAAGGGATACCAAAAAGCAAAAGAGAAAGAGGTACCTGGACCCTCTTTCCCTTACTGGTAAAAGTCTATATCTGAAATCGCTACATTTCCGAAACCTGCAAACTCAGATTTACCCCGTCTTCAGATTCAAAGATAAATATGTTTACCTCATAGCTGCCCTGATTGGCAACAATATTATAATTAGCACCATCTTCTGCTTCAAAAGTCTGCTCGCTTTCAATCTCCCAGCCGGACAGCTGGCTCTTATACCAGTCAAATAGTTCAGCGCCGGTGCCGCCCTCATAACCGGACATTATGGCATACTGCTGTTTGCCGCCATCCTGGGTGGATGAGCTGGTAAAAATGTTTAAATCTGACGGCAGGGGAACTTCATTGGGAAAACCATCAGGAACATCCAGAGATTCCCCGGAAGTTATCTTGGTTCCCCCCTCATCAGTGGTTATGGTAGCCCCTTCATCATCTGAGCTGATACTGAATTCCTCGCCATCATCACCCTTTATTTTTACCTCTCCGCCGCTTATATCCACATCAACATCATCCCCTTCAGAAGCTGCCGCCCGTTCAATCATCCTTTCAGTTATGTTTTCTGCCGCACGGCTGCAGCCGGTAAATAAAAAAACAGTCATGGATATAGCTATAATGATTATAAATAACCTTTTCATTTTTGCTCCTTTTTGTGGATATTATTAATAGGCTTCCCCTGTAATTAATATAGTTTCTTTTAAGCTAAATAACAACATCTATGCTTTAATTTTCCCAGGCGTTTATTCCTTATTTGGAGAATCTATTTTATAAAAACTCATAAAAGCATCATCAGGGATCTCTACCCGGCCAATTTTTTTAAGCCTTTTCTTACCTTCCTTCTGCTTTTCCAGCACCTTCCTTTTTCTGGTTATATCCCCTCCATACAATCCGGAGGTCACATCTTTACGGTATGGAGCTATCCTTTCTTTGGCAATAATCCTTTTGCCGATAGAGGCCTGGATGGCCACCTCAAAATTCTGCCTGGGTATAATCTTTCTTAACTTCTGTGCCAGCTCTCTTCCCAGGTAATAAGCCTTATCCCGGTGGGTAATGGTAGAAAGCTCATCCACCATATCCCCCGCAATCAGCATATCCAGCTTAACCAGATCAGATGCCCGGTAATCCAAAAGCTCATACTCCAGAGAGGCAAACCCGCTGGTGGCCGACTTGAGCATATTGAAAAAATCTACAATTATTTCTGATAGAGGAAGGCGGTATTTTATCTCCACCCTTTCCATGGATAGATACTGCATGTCCACATATTCACCCCTTTTGGCATTGCACAGCTTCATCACTTCCCCAATATAGTCTTTGGGGGTTAAAACCGTTGCATTTACAAAAGGTTCTTTAATGGTCTCTATCTTCTCCAGGGGCGGAAAATCAGAAGGCCTGGTTACCTCCACTTCCTCCCCATCGGTAAGCTCTACCCGGTAGGCCACATTGGGGGAAGTGGTAATAAGCCTTAAACCATACTCCCTTTCCAGCCTTTCCTTGACTATCTCCATATGCAGCAGGCCCAAAAATCCGCACCGGAATCCAAATCCCAGGGCCTGCGAAGACTCAGGCATAAAATCCAGTGAAGCATCGTTTAAGGCCAGCTTGTTTAAGGCATCCCTCAAATCTTCGTAGTCTCCCCCTTCTAGAGGAAACAGCCCGCAGTATACCATGGGCTTGGGCTTCTTGTATCCGGGCAGGCTTCTGGCTGCCGGCTGGGAAACCGAAGTTATGGTGTCCCCCACAGTTATATGCTCCACTTCTTTTACCCCGGTTATAATATAGCCCACTTCTCCCGGCCCCAGTACCGGCTTGGGTATCATCTTGGGAGCAAGTAACCCTACTTCCTCCACTTCTGAAGTAACTTTTTCCCCCATAAACCGTACTTTCATACCTTTTTGCATGGTTCCATTAACCACCCTTATAAGGGCAATCACTCCCCGGTAGGTATTGTACTGGGAATCAAAAATTAAGGCCTGCAGGGGCTCCTCTCCTGCTCCGCTGGGAGCAGGAATCCTTTCCACGATAGCTTCCAGTATCTGCTCTACACCTTCCCCGGTTTTAGCGCTTACCCTGATTATCTGGCCGGCATCCACTCCCAGAATCTTGGACAGTTCCTGCTCTACCTCATCTATGCGGGCACTATTTAGGTCTATCTTGTTTACTACCGGGATTATCTCCAGGTCATTATCTATGGCCAGGTAAATATTGGCCAGGGTCTGGGCCTGTATGCCCTGGGCGGCATCAACCAGCAGAATTGCGCCCTCGCAGGCAGCCAAACTCCTGGAAACCTCATAACTGAAATCAACATGTCCGGGGGTATCTATAAGGTTTAGGGTATATTGATTGCCATCAGACTTGCTGTTATACAGCACCCTGACTGCATGAGACTTAATGGTGATGCCCCTTTCCCTTTCAAGGTCCATATCATCCAGGTACTGGTCCAGCATATCCCTGGCGCTGACTGTATCCGTGACTTCCAGTATTCTGTCAGCCAGAGTAGACTTGCCGTGGTCGATATGGGCAATTATGGAAAAATTCCTTATTAATCTGTTTTCAACCATTTATGTTCTAAAACCCCTGTCCTTAAATTTTTTAACCAAATCCAATGCAAATTTTATCTCATCCATCTTAAATATATAGGTTAATGCAATATAAACTGCCGCCGCTGCCCCGATGGTAAGAGCCAGGCTGCCTATCAGCTGGCCCAGACCCTGGAAGGCATAACCCTCTAACAGTCTCCATAAACCAAATACACAAAGTCCCATTATAACTGAAGCAAAAAACATCTTAACATAGGACCTGGCTATCCTCTTTCCTCCCAGGTTGCCTACCCTCTTTCTCAATATAATTAAGAGAGCCACCGTATTAAATAATGCAACAAGCGAGGTGGATAATGCAAGCCCTCCCACATCCATAAATTTTATAAGCAGCCAGTCTAAAAAAAAGTTTACCACAATAGAGACAGCAGCCACTTTTAAAGGAGTCCTGACATCCTTAAAAGCATAAAATACCCGGTTTAGTATCATCAGCAGGCCGAAAAATACCAGTCCCAGGCTATGGAAGATAAGAATATAGGCCACCTTCTGGGTATCCTGGGCCGAAAAATTATAATGCTCAAAGAGAACCTTTATAATGGGCTGGCTCATCAATACCAGTCCTACTGTAGCCGGCAGCATTATATAGCCTATCTCTCTTACCCCCAGAGAGAAACTCTCCTTTAGGCCCCTGGCGTCATCAGCGGCTGCCTGCCTGGAAAACAGGGGGTAGAGCACAGTTATAACTGCTACTGAAAAAACACCCAGCGGCAGGTTGGCCACCCTCCAGGACAGGGTAAGGGCGGTAGTATTTCCGGCGCCCAGGCCCAGGGCAAAAAAATTATCCACACTATTATTTAACTGCACCGCTCCCAGGCTGAGTAATATGGGCAGCATCAGCCCAAAAATCTCCTTTACCGCCGGATGCCTTAAATTAAGATCAAATCCATACCTTAATTTAGATACCTTCAGCCGGGGAAGCTGTATGGCCAGATGTAAAATTGATCCCGCCATAACTCCTACCGCCATGGAAACAATCCCCAGCTGGCCCGATATCAATACCACTGCCAGGATAGTGGCTATATTCATAACCAGCGGAGCAATAGAGGGGAGCGCAAATAAATTATGGGAGTTAAGTATACCGGTAACCAGGCCGGATAACCCCAGCGACAGCAGGGAAAAGATCATTATCCGGCTCATAACCACAAACTTGCCTATATCCATCTGGTTATCAGCAATATTGGAAAGCAGCAGACCAATCTGGGGAGAAAATATAAATATCAATATGGATATAATCAGGAAAGCTATTACCATTATATTGGCCACCGAATTTACAAACACTTTTACCCCTTTTTTGTCCGGTGAAGACAGATAGGAAGAATATATGGGTATAAAAGCAGCCACAATCAGGGACTCCGCAATCAATACCTTAAACAGGTTGGGTATAAAATAAGCCCAGGTAAAAGCATCGGTATCATAGCTGATCCCAAAATAACCGGCCATTATCTGGTCCCTGACCAGGCCGCTTATCTTGGATAACAGTATCGCCAGAATCACTATCACCGTAGCATTAAATATCTTCCTGCGGGAGATAAAACTGTCCTGCTGCATACAATTACCTCTTGATATAATGAAAAAAGAATTATATCATTTAAGTTCTTTAAATTATAATATTTTTCAATTTTAGTAAAAAGTGCTAAAATTGGTGTCCGTAATTGGAATTGAAAGGATAAGATAGGATATGCCAAATATCAAGTCTCAGGAAAAAAGAGATAGACAGAACATAAAAAGAAGACTTAAGAATAAAGCTCTGAAAACCAGGATTAAAAGTGTAAACAAGAGTTTTCTGGCAGCTGTAGAGCAAAAAGATGTTGAAGCTGCCAAGAAAAACCTGAGCATGCTGTACAAAGCCCTGGATAAAGCAGCCAAAAAAAGTGCAGTAAATGAAAATTTTGTGGCCAACAATAAGTCCAAAGCTGCCAAAAAGATGGCTTCGCTTAATGCTTAAGCTTCTATAATTTCCATTATCATTTTACACATATGATCGGTAGTTTTCTGCGTATCGCGGAATATCCGGTCATATTTGTTTAATATGCACATTATTTTGCCAATTGCCTCCGGCTGGTAGTAATCAGCGAACTTTTTATACTTGGCTATAATCCGGTTCTGCATATAGCTGGAAGCCCTGATATTGCCCTGGATGTATTCCTGGGCCTCCTGGTCCAGGTTATATTTAAAATAAGCCAGGGATTTAAACATCCGGTGCAGAAGGGTTATAGCACCCATGGAAACTCCTCTGATATCTTCATTTAATTTAATCATGGAATCCAGGGCGCTTAAGGCGCCGTTTTTATCCTTTGACCCTATGGAGTCTACCAGATCAAAAATCTGCAAACTGTACACCCTAGTCACCAGGCGGTTAACCGCCTCCCGGGTTATAGCCTCTTTCCGGGGCCCGGACCCATAGGCATATATTTTCTCATATTCGTGTTTTAAGGTCTCCAGCCTGTAATCCACATTTTCTAAAAATATTTCCATAGCTTTACCGCTGAACTTTAGCTCATCCAGCTCTGCTTTTTCCTTCAGCCATTTTCTGGCATTTTCTGCAGTAGGTTCCTGAATATTTTTAACCGTACCTGTATCCTTTACCGCTGCCATCAGCTTTGCATTAAGTTTCCTGCTGGTAGCAGTCATCACCAGAAATACCCCGCCGGCAGCCAGACCGGGTATTTGGGCAGCCAGGCTTTTTTGCAGGGAAGCCGGGCTGGTCTGAATATCCTTTAATATCAACACTTTATTATCGGAAAAAAAAGAAGGAGTAGATAAAAAAGTAGCAATATCCGCTTCATCTGCAGTTTCATAGCTGTCATAAAACTTATAATCGGTGTCCAGATTTATCTTCTTCTTTATTCCCTTTCTCACCGCTGCTATTCTTTCATCTAATATAGCGCTGCTTCTGCTTATATAAAGAATTACCGGTTTACCCTTTTGGGCCATGTTTGTCCTTTTCTATCAGGTATTTGTATAATAATAACAATAAAAAAAACAAAAGCACATAATAGATTGTTATCCAGAACCGGGGAAAGTCAGCAAATTCCCATTTTAAGACACTTATCCGGCCCACATAATAGGCAACCTTTTCCATATAATATAGAAGCGGCTTGGCCATGATCAACAGGGGGCCTCCCAGCGGCGGCCAGATTAAAATTATAAAAGAAACCAATAGAAGCACTATCATGAGCAGGTAAAAAATGGGCAGTATCAATATATTGGAAATCAGGCTGGTCCAGGTAACCAGGCCAAAAAAGTAAGCATTTAAGGGAAAGGTGGCCACCACTATCGAAAAGGATAAAATCACTGCCTTGATCAGGTAGTTTCGGGATAAAGGGCACAGCTGTAACAGCAACGGAAAGATAAACAGGATAGCCGCTATACATATAAAGGAAAGCCAGAAACCAAGGTCGGTAAAAAAGGAAGGCACCACCAGCAGCAGAACCGAATAAGCGGTAAAGAAAACACCGGTTTTACTGTAAGGCCGGCCCCATGACTGCGACATAGCAGCCGAAACCATCATTACCGATGCCCGGAGCAGGGTTGCTTTTAATCCCACCAGGAAATTAAAGAAGGCCAGTATGAGCATAACCAGGATCAGCATCCACCTGGTTCTTCTAAACAGGAATAAAAAAATATACAAAAGAACTGATATATGTAAACCGGAAATGGCCAGTATGTGATATATTCCTGAATCACTGAAGATTTGTTTAATATTGTCTCCAATGTGGCTCCGGTTACCCAGTATAAAAGCCTCGCACATAGCCCCGTATTTGTAATCCAGGTAAGTATAATAAGTTGAGCTCAAGCAGCTATAGGTCCTCTTCCTTATCCCGTACAGGTCAAAGCAATCACCCTTTACCGCCACTTTTTGGGCCAGAAACTGGCCCTGGGTGTACTGGCCGGATACCTGTATGAAATCATCTCTGGCCAGCTCTACATCAGAGCTGGCTTTTACCGGTAACTCTTGCCCCTTCAGTCTCTGGCTGCCGGCAATCAATCTGTCTGCATCCAGATTGAAATAATAAAAACCATATTTTTTTTCCGGATGGCTGGCTATCCTTCCCCCGGCCTCAAAGCCAGCTTTATCCCCGATATTAAATTCAGCTGGTCCCGGGTGCAGCTGAAAGCTTATCCACCCTAAAAGAACAAACACCACCAAATTCAGGATATAAAATGCTGCCCTGAATCTGTATGCTGCCAGAAACAGGCAAAATATAAACCCCAGCAGGGGTACCAAAACATGAATCTTTAGTTCCATTGAACGGGCCAGCAGCAGCCCAGCAGTTATTCCTGCAGCCCAGCAGGCAGGATAGCCGCCTATATGGATATTAAGTCTTTTATCTCTTGAAATTTTTTATCCCCTATTCCATCAACCTCTTTTAGGTCTTCCTTGCTTTTAAAAGGCCCGTTGGTGTTACGGTATTCAACCATATTCCGGGCTATAGCCGGTCCGATACCGGGAAGGCTCTGCAGCAGCTGGCTGGAAGCAGCATTAATATTTAGGAGGCTGCCATCTTCCTGGCCTGCTTTTGGGATCAGTATTTTTTCCTCATCGGATACTTTCCTGGCCAGGTTCACTGAATCCAGGGCTGCATCCCCGGTCGGTCCACCAGCCATTTCCAGCACATCGCAAACCCGGTCGCCCGGACTTACATCATATACACCCGGATCGAGCACCTGGCCGCAGATATAGACGGAGATGGCGGAAAGCTGGGTAGAATCAGCCTGTCCGTAATAGCTTTTTAAAACATTGTCCTTAACCTGAAGATCTGACTTCATTTTCAGATAAATCCCGGAAAAAACGGTTAGAAGAACCATAACCAAAGCAGCCATCATTGCATAGAAATGCTTCTGCCTGCAGTATCTTAGCCGGTCTATAAATAATTTGAGCCTGAATAGCTTTTCCATAATTATGCAAATACATATTAGCATAATTATATAAAATTAAAAATATGCAATGCTTGATTAAGCATTAAATTATTAGCATAATAATTAGCAGGGAGGTAGATATTATGAATAAAATATTAATGCTGGTTGAAGACTATTTCAGGGATGAGGAAGTAATTTATCCCTATTACCGTTTTCAGGAAGCCGGCTATGAAGTGATTACCGTAGGTCCGGAGAAAGAAAAAGAGTATTATGGAAAATTTGGTATACCCATAACCGCAGATATATCACCGCAGGAAGCTGATTTAAGCCAGGTGGCTGCCGTAATAATTCCCGGCGGCAATGCTCCGGATAAAATGAGGATCAATAAAGGCATGGTTAATCTAATAAAAGAGGCCTACCGGAAGAAGAAAATAATTGCTGCCATATGCCATGGCGGCTGGATGCTGGTAGAAGCAGATATCATTAAGGGCATAAAAGTAACCGGGTATATAGCTATAGCCACCGATCTTAAGAATGCCGGGGGCCAGTACCTGGACCAGGAAGTGGTAGTAGATGATAATATTATAACTTCCAGAAAGCCAGCCGATTTACCGGCATTCTGCAAATCAATACTCCAGCGCATACAATCTTGATTCAGGCCGGAGTTATTTGGCTACCAGGTTTATAAGTTTGTCCGGGACCACGATAGTTTTAACTATCCGCTTGCCCGATAGAAAACGCTGTACATTATCCGAAGCAAGGGCTTCTTCCTTTACTTTGTCCTGGGACAATCCCGCAGGCAGGTCAGCCTTGTCCCTGACCTTTCCATTAACCTGGAACACAATGGTAACCGTTTCTTCCCTGGCTGCCTGCTCATTATACCGGGGCCAGGGGATGCGGTGTATGCTTCCCTTCTGTTCCATTATTTCCCACAATTCTTCAGTCACAAATGGGGCCATGGGCGAAAGCAGTATAAGAAGATTTTTAATGAGCTCAGAAACCAGCACCCTGTTTTTCTGGCCATCGGGCATCTGTTCATCATACCTGTAAAGCAGGTTCACATATTCCATAAGTGCACTTATGGCGGTATTAAAGTTAAACCTCTGGAGAATATCCTCACTTACTTTTTTAATAGTCTGGTGAAGCTTTTTGTAAGCCTCTTTTTCCAAACCCTTCAGCCGGTCCTGGTCTATGCTGCCCTGGCCATTTAAACCCTTTATCAAACAGGCTTTAGAGCTGGCCAGCCTCCATACCCTGAGCAGGAAACGATTGGAGCCTTCCACCCCGCTGTCACTCCAGTCTACCGCTGAATCAGCCGGTCCCATAAACAGGATATAAAGTCTCAGGGTATCAGATCCGTAGCGGTTATAAATTTCTGACGGCCTCACCAGATTTCCCCTGGACTTGGACATCCTTTTTCCCCCCAGGTTTACCACCCCATGGGGAAAATATTTAGTAAACGGCTCCTTGAACCCTACCATGCCGGCATCATATAAAACCTTGGTAAAGAACCGGGAGTATATAAGATGCATGGTAGCATGCTCGATACCCCCGATATACTGGTCAACCGGCATCCAGTAATCAACTTCATCCTGATTAAAGGGCTGCCTGCTGTCATCAGGGCTGCAATACCTTAAAAAGTACCAGGATGAGCATACAAAAGTGTCCATGGTATCTGTTTCTCTTTTAGCTTTTCCCCCACATACCGGACAGACAGTATTTACAAACTCATCACAGTAAGCCAGCGGTGACAGGCCGGTAGGTTTAAAATCAACATCGTAGGGTAGTCTTACCGGAAGATCCTGTTCGGGTACAGGAACTGTGCCACACTTTTCGCAGTAAATTATGGGTATGGGCGCACCCCAGTACCTCTGCCTGCTTATCAACCAGTCCTTTAACTTGTAATTTATTTCAAATTTTCCTATTTTCTTCTCTTCCAGAAACCTGGTAATTTCCTTCTTTCCCTGTTCTGAATCCATATCGGTATAAGGTCCGGAATTAACCATAATACCTTTTCCCTCATAAGCGGAATTCAGCAGCCCGGAAGTTTTTCCGGTTTCTGATATAACCTCCCTGATGGGTATATCGTATTTTCTGGCAAAGTCAAAATCCCTCTGGTCATGGGCAGGTACAGCCATTATGGCTCCGGTGCCATACTCAATAAGTACATAATTGGCTATCCATACCGGCACCCTTTCGCCATTAAGGGGGTTTATGACATGCCTGCCGGTAAAACACCCTATCTTTTCGGTCTCTGCAGATCCTCTCTCAATGTCGGTCTGCTTGGATATTATATTTTTTACCTTTTCTACTTCTTTTTTGTATTCACTGTCAGTTACAATCTGGTCCACCAGCTTATGCTCGGGAGACAGTATAAAAAAGGTCACTCCATACAATGTATCCGGTCTGGTGGTAAACACCGGTATAGAAGTGTCTTCTTTCTCTAATTTAAAATTAACCACTGCCCCCTCGCTCCTGCCTATCCAGTTCTTTTGTATGGTTAGGACCCTTTCCGGCCATCCCTGCTCAATAAGTTTCATATCATCAATCAGCCTCTGGGCATATTTGGTGATCTTGAAAAACCATTGGGACAGAGTCTTCTTGACTACCGGGCTGTCACAGCGCTCACATTTTCCGGTCACCACCTGTTCATTGGCCAGTACCGTCTGGCAGGAATTGCACCAGTTGACCCCCGCTTCCTTCTTTTCAGCCAGCCCCATTTTATGCAGCAGTAAAAACAGCCACTGGGTCCACTTGTAATAGGCGGGATCGGAAGTAATTATTTCATCCTCAAAATTATAAGTCATTCCCATCCTTTTTAGAGCCACCCTCATCTTCTCTATATTGGCCATGGTGCTTTCCCTGGGATGTATGCCGCTTTTTATGGCCGCATTCTCTGCGGGAAGGCCAAAGGCATCAAAACCTATAGGATGAAGGACATTATGGCCTTTACGGTTTAATATTCTGGCTGCAACATCCCCGATGGTATAATTTCTGGCATGCCCCATATGAGGCTCACCTGAAGGATAAGGAAACATTTCCAGCATATAATACTTGGGATCATCTTTGCTGGTTTCTAACCAATATATTCGGTCACTGTTCCATTTTTTAATCCATTTTTTCTCAATTTTTTGGGCATTATAGTTTTTATGGTTGGTTGATTTGTCCAATCGGGGATCCTCTCTAACTGTTTTAGCTATTCCAATCTATAACCTTGGAATCTTTCCATAATCTTTCAAGCTCATAATACTGGGCAACTTCATTGGTGAATATGTGGACCACAAAGTCATCATAATCAGCCAGTATCCACTTTCCTTCCTGCAGCCCGCTTACGGTTACCGGCCTTATCTGCTTTTGTTTTAGGGCTTTGTTTATATCTTCATATATCCTAGCCGTAAGCCGGATATTCTTGGCACTGATTATTAAAAAATAATCAGTAATAACTAGCCTCTGACGCATGTCCAGTATACTGATATAATCTGCCTGTTTCTCATCTGCAATCCTGGCAGCTAATTTTACTGATTCTATAATTTTATTGGCTCTGCTTTCTTTATTACTGATTGGTGTAATCACTCCCCAATATTACGCTGATATCTACATTATCAACATTGCTGTCCGATGATTCAATAACTCCCACTCCCAGTTGCTGCTGTATGCTCTGGGCAAGTTCCGGTACCCCGGCCCCGGAAGTAAATACCATAATCTTGGTCTGGGTGTAATCCCAGTTATCTGCATTTTTGGTCTCTACAATTTCCATTATCTGGGAATCCGCATTGATATTATCATTGAGGATACCCTCCACCGTAGTTGCCAGGCCGGTAGTTCCTTCCCCGTTGAGTATATTTACTTTTATAAGTTCTGAAGTTTGTGGTGCCTCTTCGGCTTCCTGCTCCCCTTCAGTTTCCTGGACAGTAGTGCTTCCAACCGAGGCTGCATCAAAATCCTTGCCCAGTATTACCGTTATCTGGGCCTGGCCAGAGCCTTCATTGGTAATTATGCTCCCGGCATTCAAGAAACTGAGAAGATCCTCTGCTGCACTCATAACATGGCTTTCAGCAGAAGCTACAATTATCTCTGTAGAAGCATAATCAAAATTATCTGCATTGCCTACCTCTCCCACATTAAATTTTGGGTTTCCGTTTTCATAAGCCAGGCTCTCAATCAAGTCCCCGGCCTGTCCGGCTATTCCCGGAGTGCCTGCTCCATTTAAGACATTTACCGTAACCGCCTCGAAGCTCTGCATCTCCTCTACTTCCGCTATCTGCTGGTCGGAGAATATATCACTTATCCTGGAAATATCAGGCACATAATAGGTTTCTCCTTCCAGCTCTACCGAGGAAATATCCAAACCATATACCATATCATTGGTACTCTCTATCTTGGCAAAGGTAGCCAGTGTTCTGGAAAGATCTTCCAGACTCAGGTCAGTATCTATATAGTCGCTGATTGCCGACAAATTCTCAGCCAGCCGCTCGGAGCCTTCCCCATTTATCTTTATAAGCAGAGCATTGAACACAGATTTCTGTTTCTTGGTATCCTCCGTGCTTATCTCTCCTTCCTGGCCGCTGAATTTCTCCAGATAATTTACGGCGGTAACCCCATCCATGTTATTGGGCCCAGCTTCCAAAGTCACCTCAGTACCATCGTCAAGGGTAAGAGTAACCGCATTATCCAAAGGCACACTAATGCCTCCCAGGGTGTTTACCACGTTTATAATGTCCATGAGCAGGTAATGATCTGATTCTACTCCCAGGCCATTTTTCATAGTCAGGCTCAAAAGATCCATTCCTCCATACTCTACTGACTTATCCATGCTTTCCAGCCCGAAACCCGGGATCTCCATTAAGGTTTTTACCGGCATGCACAGAGAGGTTAATCTGCTATCGGAACTGTTAAAGCTTGAAAAAATTATGGAATTCATCTGGGGCTCCAGCAAATTCTCTCTTGCCCCCGCCAATATTACATTAATATCCTGGTCAAGCAACAGGTCTTCGGGTATGGCAATACTCTCCTCTTCAGCAGTTTCATCTCCGGAAAAGAACCTGTTCCTTATAAACCGGTAGCCAAACACTATTCCTGCAGCCACCACCACCAGTATCAACAATATGGCTATTGTGGATACTATGGCTCTGTTTCTTCTCCTTTTGTCCTTTACCCTTCTGGACCGGTAACCGGCTTTCTCAAAATCTTCCTCTTCTTCATCTTCAGATTCTGAACCCAGTTCAAAATCATCATCCTTGAAAAAGTCTTCCAGGTCACGATCTTTTCTACCATTATGGCTATATTTGTTGTCATCATCATTGGAAGTCATTTTTTTTACCTCCGCATATATTATTCCAAATTAAGCTTGTATCAGGGTGCAGCATATGCTCCCTGCTTACATTATAAATTATATTATTTTTATAAACCTCCAGCAGGCACAGGTCAAGGTCCTCAAAGGCTAAATCCCTGAGCCGGTCAATACCATCATAATTTCTGGTTTCTTCTATTTTATCAGAAATAAACAAAATTTTTTCCAAAATACTCATATTCATGCATCCAATAGTATGGTACTTTATTGCCCTCAAAATTTCATGGTCATTAATATTATAATCCCTGGCCACTAAATAATCACCTACAAAACTATGAACTATGGGTTTACAGCCCATTTCAAAATCTGTTAAGCCCAGATTATTTTCTCTTGCTGCTGTCACCAATTGCTCATATGTAAACATTTTACCATAATCATGCAGAATACTGGAAACACAAAGCTTAAAAAAAGTATTAATTTTAGATTTCCCCGCTTCCAGAAGATGCCTGTCTGCCAATTTACATGAAAATTTCAAGGTGCCCAGGGTGTGGGCAAATAAGGATGGGGGCATAACTGATTTTATACGGTCAATTAACTGCTCCAGATAACGGTTTTGTTTTTCCGTAAATAGGCTTTTATTTATATAATCCATGCTTAATTATGTAATGGCTTATCCCCTCCGGAACCAGGTAATCAATGGGCCGGTTCTGTTTGATGCGATTTCTGATATCGGTTGAAGAAATGGCCAGGGCAGGAACCTCCATTACAAAAATCTTACTGCCGCCTTCCTGCTTATTTTTAAACAGCTTTTCCTTCAAGTCATCAATCTTGGCCAGGTTGTAGCCGGGCCGGGTGGCAGCAATAAATTTGGCCAGGGAAATTATCTCTTCCGTATCCTTCCATGACAGTATCTCCAGTATGGCATCGGCACCGGTGATGAAGAAAAGAGAAACCTTGCTTCCATAGATTTCCCTGAGCCTCCTTACCGTATCAATGGTATAGGATTTGCCCTTGCGGCCAATTTCTATCCTGGATACAAAAAAATCATTATTGGAAGCAGTGGCTATAACCGTCATCAGGTACCGGTCCTCTGCACTGGCTATTTCATTTTTAACCTTGTGGGGAGGATCGCAGGTGGGTATAAATATGACCTGGTCCAGATTAAACTGGCTTAAAGCTTCCTGCGCAGTTACCAGGTGGCCATGGTGTATGGGATTAAAAGTGCCACCCATAATGCCTATTCTGGTAAGCCCGTCTTTCGCCTTATAAACACTATTTTCGTATTTGTCCATTACCATATATTAGAAACTTGTTGGTAGTTATTTCTCTAAGTCCCATGGGACCCCGATGGTGTAATTTCTGGGTGCTTATGCCTACTTCTGCACCCATGCCGAACTCTCCCCCATCGGTAAACCGGGTAGATGCATTTATATTAACCGTGGATGAATCAACGGCTTTAGCAAAATAGCTTGAATTATTATAGCTGGAAGTTATGATGGCATCAGTATGATGTGACCCATATTGGTTTATATGGTTTACCGCCTCCTCAAGGCTGTCTACCACCTTTATGCCCATCTTTAGCTCCAGGTATTCAGTATACCAGTCCTGCTGATCAGCCAGAGTTAATGAAGGATAGATCTGCCTGGCCTTATCACAGCCCACCAGCTCTACCTTAAGGTCTTCCAGCCTGGAAGCCAGCCTGGGAAGCAAGTCGCCGGCTATCCTGCTGTGTATCAGCAGTTTCTCGGCAGCATTGCACACGCTGGGCCTCTGGGTTTTGGAATTAACCACAATATCTTCAATGGTTTTATACTCAATGCCTTCCAGCTGGCTGTCCACATAAATATGGCAATTGCCTACACCGGTTTCTATCACCGGCACTTTGGAGTTGGCCACCACACTGTCTATAAGCTGCTTGCCGCCCCGGGGTATAAGGACATCAACATATTCTCTTGCCTGCATCAGCTTTACTGCATCCTCTCTATGGGAAGTAGGGATTATCTGAATTATATCCGGGGGGAAATCATTTTTTGCCAGCACTCCTCTCATGATTTCTACCAGGGCCATATTGGTGTCTATGGCCGAGGAACTGCCCCTCAATATTACACAGCTGCCTGCCTTCAGGCATAAAACTGCAGCATCTACAGTAACATTGGGCCTGGCTTCATAAATAATTCCTATTACTCCCAGAGGCACCCTGATATTATTTAAAGTAAGCCCGTTGGGAAGATTATATCCAAATATCACTTCTCCCACCGGGTCATTGTAATCTATTACCTGGTTTATGCTGCCGGCAATCTTGGCTATCCGCCCCTGGTCCAGCATAAGGCGGTCCAGCAGGCTATCAGAAATCCCTTCTTTCTTAGACCGGCTAACATCCTGGCGGTTTTTCTCTACAATAAAATCAGATTCTGTTACCAGAGCCTGGGCTATATCCCTTAGTACCTTGTTTTTTTGCTCGGTTGGCGCTGTTGCAATAAAAGAAGAAGCCTTCCTGGCCTTTCTGGCAATATCTAGAACCACATCACTCATAATGCCCCCATCAATTTTTCATTAATATAATATAAAGGTTATAAACAATCAACTTTTAAACACCGCCAGGCAATCCCGGTGGACAATCTCACCACAAAGCTCGGATCCAAACTCCGTGCTTATCTGTTGATGGTTTTTTCCCATAATATCCTTAAGCTGCTTATCGGAAAAATTACTTATGCCTTTAGCTATAAGCTGGCCGTCATCGGAATAAACCCTGAGGGTATCTCCCTGGTTAAACCTCCCCCTTACCTCCACCACTCCTACCGGCAGCAGGCTCTTGCCCTGATTGGTAATGGCCTCTCTGGCTCCCTGGTCAATTACTATTGAACCTTTGGTCCTCATGCCAAAGGCAATCCACCTTTTTACACTTTTTACCCTTTTTTGCCTGCCGGGCACAAAAAAAGTCCCCACCTGTTTTCCTTCAATTATATCCTTTAACACCCGGGGCTTTCTGCTGTTGGCGATAACCATGCCCACATTGGAAAAATTGCATATCTTGGCCGCCTTAATTTTAGAGACCATTCCCCCCAGGCCGTATATAGATCCGGCGCCGCCGGCCAGTTCCTCAATTTCCGGGGTTATCTTTTCAACCGTACTTATAATCCGGGCATCTTTATGCCGGCCGGGATGTTTATCATAAAGCCCGTCAATATCAGAAAGCAGAACCAGCAGTCCGGATTCGGTAAGGCTGGCTACCAGGGCAGCCAGCTGGTCATTGTCTCCAAACTTAATCTCGTCTACGGCCACACTGTCATTTTCATTTATAACCGGTATTATATTCATGTCCAGCAATGTATTTATAGTAGCCCTGATATTAAGGTACTGTTCCCTTCCGGTAGTATCTTCATGGGTCAGCAGAATCTGGCCTACTTTTATATTTTTTCTGGCCATGTAGTCCCGGTATATCCTCATAAGCTCAACCTGTCCTACCGATGCTGCCGCCTGGAGCTTGGAAATCTGGCCGGGCCTGCCTTTAATGTTTAAATACTGAAGGCCGGCAGCAATGGCTCCGCTGGTTACCACTATCACCTGTATGCCATGGTTTACCAAACCTGAGACTTCCAGGCAAAATTTTTCCATATTTTCCACGTCTATATTATTATCCGGGGTGGTCAGACTGCTGGAACCAATTTTTACCACTATTCTATTTAAATCTTTTAAGTATTTTTCCCTGCCAGCCATCTCAATCCTTTAATTCAAATACCAGTTTGCCAATAATTACCGTAGCTCCTGTCTCTACCCCCAGCTCTTTTAACCTATCCCCTGTATGCATCTTTTGAAGCCTCTGTCTGAGATAGGCCAGTGCCTCCCCGTTTCCCAGATCGGTCATCTGAACCATGCGTTCCAGTTCCCTGTTTTTTACCACATATTCTTCGCCCAGCTTTTCTACTTTAATTCTATCACTTGCTGCCCGGGTGGTGTATATATCATATACCTTGTATTGCTGTTCTTCGCCTTCACCTTCTTCTGGTTTAGCTCTATGCCTGTCTGTCAAGTCATTCATGGTTCTTACCAGCTGATCCAGGCCCTGGCCGGTAACAGCCGAAACCAGCATAATCGGATTTTCAGTATGCCTGGCAATATCTTCTTTAATTTCCTCCAGTTTCTGTGGACTGCTGATTAAATCCACTTTATTAACTGCTACCACATATTCCTTTTCAGCCAGTTTTGCGCTGTACAGGCTTAATTCTTTTTTGAGGGTTAAAAAATCCTCACCCAGGCCGGACTGTTCATATACCAGTTTGGCTGCATCCAGCACATATACTATTACCGAGGTACGCATAACATGTTTTAAAAACTTGTCCCCCAGGCCCGTGCCCTGATGGGCACCCTCAATCAGCCCCGGGATATCAGCTATTACAAAACTGTTATCTCCGGCAGAAACCACTCCCAGATTAGGTACCAGGGTGGTAAAAGGGTAATCAGCAATCTTGGGTTTAGCCGAAGTAACCCGGCTAATAATGGTTGACTTGCCGGCATTGGGAAAGCCTACCAGGCCTACATCAGCTAACAGACTGAGCTCAAGCTTAATCCACTTATCCTCAACCTTTTCCCCGTATTCAGCAAAACCCGGAAACCTCCTGGCCTGGGAAGTAAAGCTGGCATTTCCCCTTCCCCCTATTCCTCCCCTGGCCATCAGGACTTCTTTGCCCTCCTGGTCCAGGTCGGCTATCAGCTTGCCGTCAGCCTCTTTAACCATGGTTCCCGCCGGGACATCTACAATCAAGTCATTGCCATCTTTACCGTTCCGGTTATTGGGCTGTCCCGATCCTCCATCCGGTGCCTTAAAATGAACCTTTTTCTTAAATCTATAAAGGGTGCTCTGGCTGGAGCTGGCCCTTATAATAAGGCCTCCGCCTTTTCCTCCACTACCGCCGCTGGCAATTTTCTTCCTTCTGGCTTTCAGATTAAAAAAACTAACCATGCCATTGCCGCCGTCTCCGGCCTTTATATTTATTTTTGCTTCATCTAAAAACATATTGTTATAATATTTTGATAATTATGGTTATAGGTTAATTATTATATTAAATGATAGGTATAATTGCTATTGGCTTTAATGGAACCATATACAGTACGGGTATTCAGGTATTATATGGATGAAAATTATATCTTGACCTGTTTGGAATAATCAAAAAAAGTTTCAATTTTTTCCATGGATGTATCATTCTGGATATTATGGGTAGGACCCAGAATTAAACCCCCGTTATAGCCCACTGTTTGAATTCTGGTTAATATCTCTTCTTTTAGAGCTTCTATAGTGGCAAAAGGCAGAGTCTCCTGCTCATCTATAGTACCCATAAAGCAAAGATGCTTTCCAAATCTTTCCTTTATCTGTGCAGGATCCATGCACTTGGGCTGTACAGGATTTAATATATCCACACCTACTTCAATTAAATCATCAATGATGGGCATAATATAACCATCGCTATGAAAAGCAATTTTGACCCGGCTGTTTATGCTTTTAATTTCTTTAATAAGCAGCCTGTATCTTTCTTTTAAGAATTCCCTGAACATTGCAGGTGAAATAATCATTCCGTTCTGCATCCCTACATCGTCACCTATCCAGATTATATCCACCCCTATTGATGCCAGCTTCTTACCGGCAGGTATATAGAATTGCAGCAGCTTATCCATTAGTATATTAACAAATTCTTTGTTTACCATCATATCCATGAGCAAATTATCCATACCCCTCAAATACCAGGATAGTTCAAATATGGTACAGGTAAGGTCTACCATGATAGCATACCGGGCATCGAACTCCTGCTTCATTTCCATAACTTCATAGTATCTTGATTCCTTATCGGGATCCGGGATCTTATAACCTTTTAAATCTTCAAGGGAAGCCTTTTCCAGAGGCTTAAAAATTATCTCAGCATAAGAGCCCTTGCCATGCTTGACTGTTCCAAAACCTATTCCCCACTCATCCAATTCCTGTTCATTCCGGTATATCTTGCCCCAGGAATCAGCCACGCCTACCGGACAATTGACTATATCATTGCCCAGAAAGGTAAGCAGATTATTACCTTTTAACTCATATTTTCGGTAAAGCTTTTCTTCAACCTCAGGCACTAATTCTGCAAACAGGGGGGTACGGTCAGGTTTTTGTAAATTTATTGCTTTAAATACTCTCTCTTTTGAATTCATCCAAGCCTCCCGCAAGGACTAAGATAATAATTTATTATCCCTGTATTTTTGTAAAGTGTCCACTAGGGCCAAAAAATTCTCAGGTTTACAGTCGGAAGTGACTTCATGGGAAGGAGAAATTATATAGCCGTTATTTTTACCCAGTGTTTCTATACAATCTATAACTTCCTGTTTTACCTGTTCAGGGGTGCCAAAAGGGAGGGTCCTCTGAGTGCTTATGCCGCCAAAAAAAGATAATTCTTTTCCAAATCTATTGGATAGCTCTTCAAGATCCATCGCTTCCGGTTGAATAGGGTTAAGCACATCCAGACCGATATCTATTAAATCCGGAATTATTTCCATTATATTGCCACAGGAATGGTGGAATACCGAAAGGCCATTTTCTTTGTATATACCCCATATTTTCTTGTATCCCGGTTTAAAATATTTTCTCCAGGTATCAGGTGACATAACCATACCCATCTGGGTTCCCACATCACTGCCGGTAAATATACCATCAATTACCTTATGTTTAACCAATTTTCTGGCAATCTCTACATGAAACTCAATAATACCATCAAGTAAATAATTAACTAACTTCTGGTTAATGTGTAAATCCATCAATGTTTTCTCGTATCCTCTTAAAAGCCAGAGTCTTTCAAAAAGAGTCCAGTCCTGCAGGGACAGGATATAGTGTTGTTCTCTTTGTAGACTGCCTGTATTATGGATTGTGGACAGCAAATCATCCTTGGGCTCAGGGAATTTGTATTTTAGAGCCTTTTCATCGTCGGTTAAGGGATGATGCCTTATATGGAAACCCTCGGTTAAAACCAGATCCCAGCCAACCCCCCCAATGTCGTACTGGATACCATTTTTTTCATCTACACTGACTTTATCATCCAGAGGCAGGTATTTAAGATGGTTATTTAAGGCTTCATCTATGTCTTCCGGCTTGATCTGCAATAAATTACCTATGATGGTCTTCATTTCGGGAGTTGCATCTATCTGCGTAGGAAAACAGTCTATATTTGTCCTGCTAACTATCTTTTTGACTTTTTCTTTTTTATTCAATTTAGATGCCTTATTCTTTTACTCCGCCAGCAGTTAAGCCTTGTATAATATATTTTTGGAAAAACAGTGCCAGTGCTATAGGTATTATGCTGGCCAAAACTCCTGCTGTAGCCATCATGCTAAAATCAGTAGTAAACTTACTCGAAAACTCACCCACCAATACCGGTAAAGTCTTGGAGGCCATGGTGGTTGTATATAATAAAGCAAAAAAGAATTCATTCCATGAAATTACAAAAATAAAGATTGCTGTAGAAGCAATACCGGGAGCACTTAAAGGCATCACTATTTTCCATAAACTTTTCAGCCTGGAACAGCCATCTATCTGGGCAGCCTCTTCCAGATCCACCGGTATGCCATCAAAAAATTCTTTCATAAACCAGGTGGCCAGGGGAAGATTAAATGAGCAGTATACAAATACAAGGGTTCCTATATTATCTAATATCTGCAGCTTGGATAGTAAAATATATAAAGGAATAGCTAACGATATTGGCGGTAACATATAAGATAGCATCATTATAGTAAAGGTTAACCGCATTCCCCTGGACCTGAGCCTGGAAAATGAATAAGCGGCCATAGATCCAAATCCGATGCTTATAAGTGTAGCAAAAACACTTACCAGAAAACTGTTGAATGCAGTACCTTTAAATTCTCTGGCTGCTCTTGTGGCCATAGAACCACCCAATATTATTTTTTTATAGCCATCCAGATTAATTTTTTCAGGGATCCAGCCCAAAGGTTTCTCTAAAAGATCCGCCCTGGTAGATATGCTGGAAATAACCATCCAGGCAAATGGCGCTAATACCCATAAAACTATAATTGCTATTAATACATACAATAATATTCTAAATCCGATATATCTTGCTTTTAAATTTGTCACTTAACCCTCTTCTTACTCTTTGTTTATTAATAAATTTAACATTCTAGGGTTCTCTAGCTTACCGAACTTAATATATTTCTTCTTATAAAAATAACTGCCAGTATCGCAGTTAGTATAGTCACTATATAAGCTATAGCTGAACCATAACCAAAATTTAAGAATTTAAAAGTTTGTTGATATATATAGTAATTAACCAGCGTCGTACCAGCCTGAGGACCGCCTTTGGTTATTATATATATAAGTTCAAATTCTCTAATCGCCCAGACCGCCTTGATTATAAAAGTGGTTACTAAGACTGGTACTACCAATGGCAAAGTAACCCACCTGAACTTTGAAAAAGGAGATGCCCCATCGATGCTTGCCGCTTCATAAAGCTGTGAAGGTATAGTCTGAAAGAATGCAAGCACCATTATAATTACTACCGGAGTTTCCTTCCACACATTAGCCAGCATTATCAGATTAAGAGCTATGAAGGGATTCTGAAGCCAGACCTGATATGAGTCTATAATATGTAACTGGTGTAAAAAAGCATTAAGTGCACCGTAATTAGCATTAAAAATCCATTTCCACATAACACCATTTACTACTCCGGGGATGACCCATGGCAACAAAACCAATCCCCTCAATACTGTTCTTCCTTTAAACTTCTGATTAAGAACCAGACTTATAAGTATTCCTATTACAATTTCTGCAGATACAGTACCCATCACAAAATAAATAGTTCTCCACATTGACCCCCAGAAGTACTTATCTTTTAGTACTTCCAGGTAATTTTTCAAACCAATAAATTGCTGGGCATTAGGTTTATATAACACCAGGTCAGTAAAGCTTACATATAAAGAATATGCTATGGGAATTATCAAAACCAACAATATGATTATAGAAGCAGGTAGAATCAATGCATAGAAAAATGTTTTTTTGGAAGCAAATGTCGAAATTCTGTTTCCCAACCCGTACTCCTTGTACTCTTTATATAAACAATTATAAACTATATATTTGTAAATATAGAATTATTTTTTGTAGGCCAGCGGGTTAGCTGGCCTACATTCTTTTCGCCTAATTATTGTAGGTTACCCTGTATTTCCGCGTTCAAGTCTTCTAATGCCTGCTCTGTAGTTTTCTCATCAGTAAGCACAGATTGTACCTGAATTTCTACAGAATTAACCCATTCTCCTACCCAGTCAATTCTTGGATATGCCCTTGCATAGGGAAGAACATCCTGAAGGTTGGACCAGTAAGGATATATTTCAGTAAGCTCTTCATCTCCAAAACTTTCTGTCCACACTGGCAATGATCCTATCTCTAAGCTTCTTTCCTTATCTTTTTCCTTGCCGGTTATGAACTTTATATACTCCCAAGCAGCTTCTTTGTTCTGTGAAGTCTTAGGTATGGCAAGAGCTTCTGGTAAGGACATGGTTGCCTGGGTTTCCTCAGTTTTTCCTAAAACCCAGGAAGCAACTTCAACTTGTCCTACTATTGCCGAGCTGTCCGGGTTATTAGACTCGCTTACCAGTCCTGGCCATGCCTGTGGGAAAAATGCTGTTCTGCCTGATATAAATACATTCATTGAGTCTTCCTGAACATAGGTCAGTGAGGCAGGATCAGCAATTTCATCTACATTTAATATATTGTACATGTAGTCTAGCCCCTCAGCAACAGCTGGGTCTTCAAGAAAGGTAGGATTTCCTTCTTCATTAAAGAAATTACCGCCATGAGCCCAAACGTTACCATGAGTTGCATTAGAAAGATGCATTCCTCTTGACCAGAAGCCGGCAATCCCATATTCTGCAAGTCCTGCATCCATTATAGTTTTAGATTGCTCTATCATCTCATCAAAAGTTCTTGGCGGTTCAGCTATTCCTGCATCATCTAACATTTGCCTGTTGTATATGAAAAATCTAATGTCATGGTTCCAGGGGATACCATAAAGATCATCCTGTACAGAGAATATGCCTACTGCTCCTTCGGCCAAACCGGAAATCCATTCTTCTGAGGCATATTCATTTAAGGGAACTACCCAATCAGCATTTACAAATTGGGTAACCCAGGAATTATCTAGTTCAATGACATCATAGGCAGAACCACTCGCAGCCATTTCGGGTATTACCTTATCTTTTACTCTATCCCATTCTGCTTGAATTAATTCTACCTCAATTCCGGTTAATTCTGTAAATTCCCTGGTCTGTTGCTCAAATATCCCCACAGTATCCATCTCATGTTTGGGAAATATGACTGTAATTTGCGTACCAGCCAGATCGCTGGCAGGTTCTTCTTCTGCAGGTTCTCCCGCAGGTTCTTCTGCTGGTTCTTCGCCTGCAGGCTCTTCAGCCGGGGCCTCTTCAGCAGATTCTTCGGCAGGAGTAACTTCCTGGGCGCAACCGGCAAAAACGGTTACTACCATTGCTACTGCCACTATTAATGCGATTATTGTGCTCAATTTTCTAAATATTGACATTTATCCTCCTCTAAGTAATTAAATTCGATACAATATTATTTTATTTTTTTATAGGAACCTCCTTTCTGATATGAATCCCCCCGATCCTGGACACCAAGCTAACTTATCAGAACCAGCTGATAGGACTCATTTCCTTTTATATTTTTATTATTTATATTTTCAAATTCCTCCGGAGGCATATACCCCATTGAAGAATGCAACCTCTTTCTATTGTAGACTTCTTCAATAAAATAGGGAGTCCTTTCAAGGACCTCTGTGTATGTCTCGTATTCAAACATATAGATCTCTCCAACTTTTAATCCTTACCTGTCCAAACTTATGCTGCGCCAGTTATTCAATTCAGATGCCTTATTCCTATATTCCACCACCAATGAGACCCGATAATGATATATTTGTGACTAAAGTTAAGGTAAAATTACTTTGATACCCATCATCCCGCAAAAATCGATTAGGGATTTGTACATTTCCTGGCCATAGCCGAGACATGCATACTCATTTTTCCAATTCTCCAGCAGACTCTCTATATCGCCTTCCACCTTTATAAAAGCATGCGGCCATGACGGTATTCCGCATTCCTTCCTTCTCTTTTCTATTTCATCAGCCGGTGGTTCAAAAATAGAGCATTTTACGATAACCATCTCAAATTTGCCATTATTTCTGCCAAGTCTTGCCAGCACTCCCTGTCCGGGCTTACATACAAGACTAACCGATAAGCCTCCAGCCTTGCCTTCGGTGGGTACACCATGCTCGGCAAATTTAGCTTCTCCTACACTACCCGCAAGCGATGGGGGTATAGCTCCATCCCCTATTATCTTTATTTCATTATTGTCCTTATCTATATGCTGCAGGTCCCCATAGTATACTCTCTCCCTGCTTAGCTTGGTTAGAAGCACCACGGTCATAAGCGTATTGAAATCTGACAGCGTGGACGTAGGTATACCATCTTCAAGCATCATGCTTTGAGCAAAACAAGTGGCAGCATAGTCATCTGCCATACCGGGAAATGACTGAATGGTATAAAAATCAAAGCCCTCTTTCTTAAGTATTTCTTTGAGGGCAAGATACAGCCGGATTGACCTTTGAGCAACTTCATCCAGCTCTGGAACTTCTCCAAAGAATTCTTTAAGCCTGGGTAAAAATTCTGAGATTTGACTATCACTAATGCTTTTTGCTAATTCTATCAGCTGGGTTGTATCCCTTGAATCGATATCTACTCCAAAAACCCGCATCCATTGCGAAGGATCTGCCACCCCGCATGTTTGACCCATTCCTCTTCCTCCAAAAACACCGGCAGTAGTCATATTCAGATAATTTTTCAAGCCGGCTGCTTTACAGTAGCTTATTATGGTGTCAATATCTTTCTTACTATCTGAAGAGCCATAAACAAATTTATGCTTTAATCCAATCTCCTTTAAGGCCGCACTCATAACCAGGCCCCCTACAGGTCTCCATCCCTGTGAACCAGGATGGGTCCAGATAAGTATTTCCTTTCCTGAATTTACATAATCCCTTACTGCTGCAATCAGATTTGCAGCCCAGACCCAAGTTCCGGAAAAAAGTATTACACAGTCAATAGTTTCATCATTCTTCATCTTCCTGAATGCTTCCCTGGCTTCCTTTTTGGTAGCTATAATGGTATCATAATCAACTATTTCCATGCCCTCTTTTTTAAGTGAATCTTTTGAGTTATTGATAATTTCTTCATCAATAAATTCCGTGCCCATTGGATCCTTTAGGCCATCCTTGTGAACACCATAGACAATGAATCCTACTTTTGGTTTTAACATTAGCTACCCCTCTCTAAAATATTAATTTAGAATAGAAAAACTATTCTCAAGCCAACTAATTTATGGCATCTACATTTATATATATATCTTACTTGTTAACATATTATCATAACCATGGTTTACATATTACGTTATATGGAAACCAAACAATCTTATTCAGAACTAAATTATGTCCAAGTTTAATACTTCTAAAATGAAAGTAATAATATTTACCTTCCTGGGTTACCATCTGAAATTATTTTTTTGGGCTATGCACTTGATTCAAGTACCCACTACATATAGTAGTATAAAAACCCATAATCTCATCCTTAAAAATCTTTTCCCGGTAAAGGATCAAGGGCAACAGCCTGTTGTACAAGACGGAAAAAGAGCTTGCCCCGGGATTTAGATGTTCTCCGGTTAAAACGGAACGTAAATTCATCGAGATAATAGTCAAGGTGAGAAGTTTGCACTGCTCCCTGGTGAGTCCCCAGAAGCCAGCGCTTTAGCAAACTTGCTACCCTATTGCACCTGGGCAGCAGATTTTCCCCTACCTCAGCCTCTTTGCGGACTATTTCATGGACATAGCCTGCTGTATTCAGCCCCCTATACCCATTCCATCCATCTGTATATACAAAGCTTCCCGGCTCTACAGCTTTGTCTATAGCCTCCTCCAAACTCTCTCCGGATGCATCGGGCACCCTCTGAAGCCTGATTCTTCCTATTCTGGGTCCGTCAATTTGTGCAATAATTACCACCAGTGCTTTTCTGCCGGCACCCCGGCCACGTTTGCCCTTTCTTTGTCCACCGATATAGGTTTCATCCACTTCCACTACACCGGATAATCTATCACGGCCAGGCCTTACCATGGCACGGCGCAGTTTATGAAGCCACTTCCAGGCAGTCCGGTAACTTCCAAGTTCTAAAGCACGCTGCAAGCCCAGTGCACTAACCCCCTGTTTCTGGTTGGTAGCATACCACATCGCCCTAAACCACAGCAGCAGCGGCTTCTTGGTATCTTGAAATATTGTCCCTGCTGTTAATGCAGTCTGATGGCCGCAGTTTGCACAGTGATACAATTTATTGCCGGTCAACCAGGCTTTTTCTCCCTGGCAGCTGGGACATTTAAACCCATCAGGCCAGCGGACCTTAAATAGGTACTCCCTGCAAGCATCTTCGGTTGCAAATTTTTTCTCAAACTCCATAATTGTCCGTGGAAAATCTTCCATGAGCCATATACTATATGTTGTACCTACTTGAGTCAAGTGCATAGCCCAATTATTTTTTATCAGTTTTTTGACACTATTCTTTTACCGCTCCTGCTGTAAGCCCCTTAATTATGTAACGCTGGAATATCAGAACAAAAAGTACAGGGAAAATAATTGCCAGAATAGCTGAAGCAGTAATATTGCCATATTCTATCTGGTATTTAGTGACAAACTGTGCCAGTGCCAATGGTAGGGTCTGCGTCCTCTCAACATTAACCAAAGCCATTGCACCCATAAACTCACCCATGGAAAAAACAAAACATATGACTCCTGCTGAAACAATTCCGGGTAAGGAGAGCGGTACGATTACTCTCATAAGCGCTCCAACCTTAGATGCTCCATCTATTCGTGCTGAATCTTCAAGGTCCCTGGGAATTGTCTTAAAATAACTGTATAATATCCAGGTTACTATAGGCAATAGCCAGGATATTTGAAGAATTATCAGACCTTGAAGTGTATTGGTAAGCCTGAGTTGTTTAAATATCAAATAAAAAGGTATAAGGAGGGCAACCGGCGGCAACATTTCTACAAATATAAGTGCAATAAACATAATATTTGACCCTTTGAACTTCAACCTGGCGAAAGCATATGCAGCAAAAATCCCGAATATAATACAGGCACCGGTAGTGACTATAGCTACTATCAAACTATTTTTCAATGCTATGGCAATATTTACCCTCCCCCCGCCAAGAACACTGATGAAATTTTGCAAGGTTATATTTCTAGGTATAAAATTCGGAGTTGGCAGATAAAGCTGCCCCGAGGGTTGAATGCTGGTCGCTAAAATCCAGTAAAAGGGAAACAAAAAGAAAATCATAACTGCTATAACAGCAAGATAGAGCATTAATCTTTTTAATCTTTTGACGTTTACCCATCTTTTTTTCATCTTATTGTGCCTCACCGGTCCTTCTTAAAATAATTACATAAACAACGGTTATAGTCATGGATATGGATAGGATTATATATGATATTGCTGATGCGTATGATAGATGATAGAACTTGAAGGCATTATACCAGTCAAATAAAGTTGCATTAGTAGTTATATTTCCTGGTCCACCTCTGGTAAGCACAAAAAATAGGTCAAAAGCATTAATAGCAAAAATTGTCCCTAGAATGGTTGAAATAAAGATTGGGAACTTTACCATAGGTAAGGTTATATAGAAAAAATTCTTTATAGCTCCGCCCCCATCTATTCGTGCAGCTTCATAAATGTCATCAGGAATTGTCTGTAGGCCTGCAAGTATAATAATTACAAAAAAAGGAGTACCTTGCCAGACATCTGCCAGGATAACACAGGGCATGGCAAAAGTCCGGGTGGACAGAAAAGGAATATATGATTCTATTATACCAACTTTATCCAGGAGGAAGTTGATAACTCCGACCTTTGAATGCAGCATCCATTTCCACATAAGTCCAACCACTATAAAAGGTGTGGCCCAGGGAATTATTATTAAAGCTCTAGCCAAACTTCTTCCAACGAAATTTTCTTTCAACATCAATGCTATAAGTATTCCCAGTATAAGTTTTACAAGAACTGCAAAAAAAACAAATGTGGCGGAAACTTTTAAAGAATTAATAAAGGCTGAATCAGTAAACGCTCTAACATATTGAAAAATCCCAACGAAATTATAATCATGTATGTTGGCGAATTTTACATCACCAAAACTCATAACAAATGAATATATAAGCGGATACAAAACAACACCTACGACCAGTATCAGAGTTGGAATAACAAGAACCGCTACTAACTTTCTATTGCTATGTTCAAAATTGAATAGTTTTAAAAAAAACCTTTTCACTGTATTAAACTCCTGCCCATATATTACAGTTTATTTAAGTTGGTACCTTCTTAAGACTTAAGAAGGTACCAACCCGTGGCTTAAAGTACTAATTTTTTGTTAAATTATCCTTGTGGCACCGGTGTAAGCTGGTCAGCAAATTCCTGAAGTGCAGCACAAGCGTCTTCAGCACTCATCTCACCTAATAATGCCGGATGGATCCTGTTAGCTGTTTCTATCCTTAACTCATACGTAGATTCAACTGGCGGGAATTGATCAGCTAGATTACCTTTAACCATTTCGATGACGTCTAGATACGGAAGAGCTTCTGCTATTTCAGGGTCATCATACTGTTCACTATAAACAGGCATAGATTTATCAACCAGCGATCTTGTTTTTGTGTTTTCATAGGTTGCTATAAATCTAATATACTCTGCTGCCAGTTCTGGATTTTCTGCTGATTCAGGAATTAATAGATACTCGTGTCCGTCTAGCGTTCCTGTCATACCTTGCTCTCTTCCCGGGAAAGCAAAATAACCAGTGTTATTAAACTGCTCCTCGGTTAAGAAACCGGAATACATCTCCCACATGGACATCATAGCAATATCGCCCTGGTCAAACAGGGATGAAACTTCCTGCTGGATCTGAACCAGTACTCCAGGATCTATCAGATCTTCCTCTAGTAAAGATCTCATAAATTCTACAGTCATAACAGTTTCTGGAGCATCAAAATTAAATTTTAAGTCTCCATCAACCCATTCATATTCCTCTACGCCTGAAGACTGCATCATCAATATGAAATTAAGGAAGAAATTCTCTGTTGTCCAGTCAGCTACATAGTTATAATTACCATTGAACTCATTCAATAATGCAATGGTATCCTTAAACTCATCCCATGTTTCCGGAATAGTGGCCCCTGCTTCCTCAAATATTGTTTTATTATAGAACATTATCTGATAGCTGGGTAAAAATGGTACACCCATTATATTGTCTCCCAGAGTGGAGTATTCAACAAGTTCCGGTACCATTTGGTCAAATATTTCCGGGAAATAGTCATTAAGTGGTTTGAGTTTGTTGGGAAATTCTATCCATGCATTCTTTCCATTACCCATTACGTCCAGAGGTTCATCGGTAGCAAGAATCTGGGCACTCTGCTGGAACCAGACATCCCAGCCTATCTCATTATAATCAACTGTTACCCCGTATAATTCTTCAAATTCACGAGTTTTCCCCTCCAGGCCGGACATTGCAATATCCGGGGATAATTTAACCACTATGCTCTGTCCCTCAAATTCACTAGTCACCTCTCCGGCAGGCTCTTCAGCTTCTGCAGCCGGTTCTTCAGCTTCTGCAGCAGGCTCTTCAGCTGGAGCTTCTGCAGCAGGCTCTTCGGCTGGAGCTTCTGCAGCAGGAGCGCACCCGGTTAAGGAAAAAGTCGCTATCATTGAAACAGTCACTGCTACTGCTACTAACCATAATAATAATTTCTTCATTTGATTTCCTTTCGCTTCACTCATGTTATTGTGAGCTTTTTGAGTTTACTTCTCTGCTACTGGTTCTGCAATGAATACTAAACTCACCCATTATCTCTCTAACTATAAATAGTCACCTCCTTCCTACAAGGATATAGTGTCAAGATATATAAAGTAGAAAATATCCTTTCTGTAATAATAAATACAGTATTTATTTTTATCGCATTCATTGGGTAGATAATGAATTGTTTGATTATCCATACTGTTTTTACCAGGCATTCCCCAAGAAACAGAGCACTTCCTTTTAGTGTAAATCTAATGCCTTTATCTATAAAATAGTATAGGCAATTATTACAGTTGCTGTCAATAGATATGCTTTGAGATAGTCTGCATACCGCAATAAAAAGATAGGTAGATAAAGCAG
>JAIOXO010000015.1 GCA_022396035.1 Actinomycetes bacterium
ATTACCCTGGCTCTCAGCCCCCAGGATTCAGAGAAACTGGTATTTACGGAAGAAATGGGCCTGGTATGGCTGGCATTACTTCCTGTCGATGGCATAGAAGAAGAAGAGACTCCAGGAAGTACATTTAAAAATATTTTAGATTAGGTGCAGGATAATTATGAATAAGATCCCGGTAGCAATAATAGATAAAGAAGAACTGAATATAAAAAAAATTGAAAAGCTTTTAGATAATATATCGGACCTGAATATAATTCATAGAAGCAGAAGTGTAAACGATCTGGAAATATTACTCCAGGAAAGCTCTCCCATATTAGTGTTTGTGGGCCCTGCCATACAGCTTGAAGATATTGGAGAAATTTTGCAGACCTACAGTTCCGCCCTTAATACAGTAAAAGTTATATTGCTGGCAAAGGATACCTCTGCCGAGCTTTTAAGAAAAGCCATAAAATTAAATATTCATGATGTCCTCGAATTTCCCTTTACCTATGATGAACTTAAGGAATCCATAAAGAGGGCAGAGAACCTGTTTGCCAGCGCATCACTGGCCAGGAACAGCCAGGAGGCAAAAACAAAAGATTTTACAAAAGAAGGCCACAAAAAGATCATGGTATACAGCCCCAAGGGAGGTTCGGGCAAATCCTTTATAGCCACCAATCTGGCCATAGCATTACATAACCAGACCAAAAAGGATGTTACAGTTTTTGACATCAACTATCAGTTTGGGGACATAGCACTGCTGCTGAACCTTTATCCCCGGCATACTGTTTATGATGTGGTATCGGCAATGGACAGCCTGGACAAGGAAATGCTGAACAGTTTTTTAACCCCCCATGAGTCCGGGATTAAAATACTTCCTGCCCCTATTGACCCATCCCAGGATGAATCAATAAGTACTGGGGATACTTTAAAAATTTTAAAGATGCTGGCTGAAGTATCTCCGTATCTGGTTATAGATGCACCATCAATGTTTTCAGATACCATATTGTCGGTAATAGATGAAACTGACTACCTTTGCCTGGTGGCCAGCATGGATGTACCCAGCATAAAAAATTTAAAAATATCTCTTCAGGTGCTGGATAAGCTTAAGTTCCCCCGGGGCAAAATATTTATAGTTCTTAACCGGGCAGGCAGCAAGGTGGGTATTACTTTAGACGAGATAGAAAAAACCATAGGAAGAAAGATTGATGTTGCTGTTCCCAGCCACCGGATAGTTCCGGTGACTGTAAATAAGGGCATACCGGTAGTAATTGATTCCCCCCGGTCTGCAGTAAGCAAAAGCATAAACCGTTTGGCCAAGCTGCTGCTTACTTCCAAGCTGGAACAGAGAGAATTGATATTTTCTTAAAAAAGGAATGATTTATGGGTTTACAGGAAAGAATAAAAAGAGTACAGAGTTTTGAAAATGATCTTGAGGTAAAAAATGAAGAGCATGCCTCGGCCAGAAGCAAGCTTATAGATGAGGTAAAGCAGGATATACATTTAAGGCTGATTGAAAAATTATCGGATCAGATATTTAAAAAGAATATCAATGATACCGAGCTGAGGCTAAAAGTAAGAAGAGAGGCCCAGAGTTTTTTAAATGAAAATACAACTCCCCTGACATCGGATGAAAGGCAGAAAGTAGTTGAAGCATTGATTGATGATGTAACCGGCTATGGTCCGGTAGAAGAGTTTTTAAAAGACGGGGAGATTACAGAAATAATGGTAAACGGGCCGGATAAGATATACATTGAAAAATATGGAAAAATTTACAGGACTACCAAATCCTTTCTGGACCAGGCCCATTTGCTCAGGATAATAGATAAAATTGTTTCCAAAATTGGCAGGCGAGTAGACGAGTCTTCACCGTATGTGGATGCCAGACTGCCTGACGGTTCCAGGGTTAATGTAATAATACACCCCCTGGCCTTAAACGGGCCCTTTTTAACCATAAGAAAGTTTGCTGCTGACCCCTTTACTATGGAAAATTTAGTGGAAATGGGAACCTGTACAGAAAAAGTGGCAACCTTTCTGGAAGCCTGTGTCAGGGGAAGGTTAAATATTATTTCTTCCGGGGGTACCGGTACCGGAAAGACCACCACGTTAAATGTTTTATCTTCTTTTATCCCTGATGATGAAAGAATAGTAACCATAGAAGATTCAGCAGAGCTTCAACTGCACCAGCCTCATGTGGTCAGGCTGGAATCGAGGCCGCCCAATATAGAGGGGGAGGGAGAAGTAACCATAAGGGACCTGGTAAGAAACTCTCTCCGTATGAGACCCGACCGGATTATAGTGGGCGAGGTCAGGGGAGGAGAAGCCCTGGACATGCTCCAGGCTATGAATACCGGGCATGACGGCAGTATTTCTACCGTACATGCCAATTCAACCAGGGACGTGCTTTCCAGGATTGAAACTATGGTGCTGATGGCTGGTGTAGATCTGCCCATAAGAGCCATAAGGGAGCAGGTATCTTCAGCTATCAACCTTATAGTCCATCTTAACCGTCTAAAAGACGGTACCAGGAAGTTTGTAAAGATTACTGAAGTTCAGGGCATGGAGGGGGATATAATTACCCTACAGGATTTATTTTTATTTGATTTTTCCATGGGTATGGACCAGAGCGGCAAGTTTAAGGGCTATATTAAATCTACCGGCCTCAGGCCTAAATTTTTAGAGAGGCTTCACGATATAGGGGTAGACCTGGATCCGCAAATATTCGAAAAAGAGATTTAAAAATGAAGGTATTTAAATACTTTTTTATCTTTTTTATCTTTTTATTCATGTTTGGCACTTCCAGTGCTGTCTATGCTCAGGAAAGCCAGGAAATAAATATACAAAAAATAGATATTGACCAATTTCCTGAAATTGATGCTTTTCTAAATTTCCCCACCGGTTCTGAACTGGGAGCTCTTGATCTGGATGAGAAAAATTTTAAGGTTTTAGAAAACGGCCAGGATGTTGAAGGCTTATCGGTTACCAGGGTAGCCCAGATTGAAGAACCTATTGGAGTGGTTCTGGTAGTAGATACCAGCGGGAGTATGGAGGGCGAACCAATTGAAGATGCTAAGAATGCTGCTTCAGTATTTATGGATGAGATGAGGCCCATAGATGAATTCTCCATAGTGGGTTTTGCCGATGATGTAAAAGTGTATTCTGATTTTACTTCCAGGAGGTTGATTTTAAGGCAGAATTTAGAATCTATGGCAGCAGAGGGGGAAACATCACTTTTTGACGGAATAATTATAGCTTCAAATCAATTTAACCGGAGAGAAGACCTAAGGTACAGGTATATAATTGTATTGTCCGATGGAACCGATACAGTGAGTAAACTGGGAGCAGGCCAGGCCATAGAAGAGGTTAAGCAGTCAGGAGCAGTGGTCTATTCTGTGGTTTTAGAATCTTATGATTTTAATCCGGAAGACCTAAGAAGCATTTCCAGTGCTACCCGGGGGGAATTATTGGTAGCTGCAGGTTCTTCGGAATTGGAGGGACTGTACAGGGAAATTTCTAGAAAAATTAGAAACCAGTATAAAATTTCCTATACCAGCCTATGGCCTAATACAGAACAGATTGAAGTAGAGGTAAGGGTAGGGCAATCAAATCTGGAAGGGGTTGCCCATACAGAATACAGCAACCCTTATTATGCTCCGCCGCCTACCGAGGTAATAGTAGAGAGGCCTTCTGCTTTTCTATCTTTTTTTAAGATTTGGTGGGTGAAGTTAATTATATATGCAGCTATTTTTCTGGGTGCATCCCTGTTTTTATATATTCTGGCGGTTCTGGTTTTGCCTTCCGGAAAACTTCTGGATAAGAGAACTGAATTCTATGGATACAAGCCCAAGGCCAAAAGTACAATTGATGAGGATATGGAAGGAGAAAGCAGGCTGGGCAGGGGCAGGCTGGTTAAATTAGTTCAAAGGCTTGCTTCCAAGCGGGGGTTTATAGAGTTCTTTGACTTAAAGCTGGAACGAGCAGGTATGAGTATACGGGCTTCAGAATTTATAACTCTGCATATTATTGCGGTAGTAATAGCCACCCTGGGTATATACGTTCTATCTTCGAACATACTTATTACAATTTTAATAGTAGTCATTATTATATTTTTACCCTTTTTGATTTTAAATTATAAAAGTGAAAAGAGGCTGCAAAAGTTTAACCAGCAGCTTCCGGATACCCTTCAGCTTATAAGCGGATCATTGAAAGCCGGCTATAGCTTTAACCAGTCTTTAAGCATGGTGGTAGATGAAACAGCGCCACCGATATCTTCTGAATTTAAAAAGGTGCTAAGCGAAATAAGGATGGGTCTTCCGGAAAAAGAAGCGCTGGGTAATATGCTAAGCAGGATAGGAACCGAACACTTGAAATGGGTGGTTATGGCGGTAAACATTCAGAGGGAAGTTGGCGGTAACCTGGTGGAGGTTCTGGAAACAATTTCCAAAACTATCAGGGAAAGGGATGCAGTGCTCCGCCAGATAAAAGCGCTTACTGCTGAAGGAAAGCTTTCTGCTATCATCTTGATTGCATTGCCCATACTGGTGGGAGCATTCATTACCATCACTAACCGGGAATATATAAGTTTACTGATAACCAATCCTCTGGGGCTGGTAATGATAGGCGTATCGGTGCTGTTAATGATTATAGGTACCGTATGGATAGTAAAGGTAATAAAGGTTGAATATTAAAGGGGTAATTTAAATGCAGAATATATATTTTTATATCATGCTGGGGTCGGTTTTTCTGAGCGTATTTTTGATAATATTGTTTTCAGGGATGCCTAAAATAGTTAAGCCTACAGACAAGAAGAGGATGGATAAGCTTGATTATTACCAGATGCCTTATTCCCGGGAGGAAAAAAAGATTCCTTCATTTATGGAAAGAGTTGTCTTACCTTTCTTTGGTAAAATTGCAGCGGTAACCAAGAGGCTCAGTCCCTCCAATATAGTAGAAAATACCAGGAGAAAATTAGAACTTGCCGGGGCATATGAAAGGATAAGTGTGGATATGTACCTGGCCATAAAACTACTGTTCCCCGTAGGGATTTTCTTTCTGGATATAATAATATTTATATTTTTTCCTACCAGCTTGTTAGTAAAAATAATACTTCTGGCCTTTATACCCATCTCTTATTTTTTCCCCGATATTTATATGAGCAGCAAGATTTCTGGCCGGCAAACTGAGATAAGAAAGACACTGCCCAATGCCCTGGACCTGTTAACCATTAGTGTTGAAGCAGGAATGGGTTTTGACCATGCCCTGGCCAGGGTTGCCGGCAATATCAAAGGCAGCCTGGGAGATGAATTAAATAAAATGCTTCACGAAATCCAGCTGGGGTTCTCCCGAAAGGATGCTTTCAGAAACCTTAACCGCAGGACTGAAGTAGAAGACCTCAATACCTTCATAGTGTTAATGATACAGGCAGAAACATTTGGAATATCGGTGGGAAAGGTGCTTAGAGTCCAGGCAAATGAGATGAGAACAAAAAGAAGGCAGAGAGCTGAAGAAGCTGGAGCCAAAGCTCCGGTTAAACTGGTATTCCCCCTTATTTTCTGTCTTTTCCCTGCCCTGATGACCGTAATTATTGGTCCGGCCGTAATAAGAATACTTGGGGTGCTGGCCCAGATGTCCTCACCGTAGATTTATAGTTGAATAGTAGCCAGAATAATTATAGGATATACAATCATTAAAAAAAATAATAGAGGTAATGGCTACGCAGTACTCAAAAACCATCTCTGAAAAGTTAGATATTTCTGAAAACAGGGTAGAATCCACTTTACAGTTGCTGGAAGACGGCAATACCATACCTTTTATAGCCAGATACAGAAAAGAAGCTACCGGAAACCTTGACGAGACATTGATTCAGGGAATAGAGAAAGAGGCAAAGAAACTGGCCGAGCTGGACAGCAGAAAAGGAACCATCCTCAAAGAGATAAAAAGCCAGGGCAAACTTGAGCCTTCCCTTAAAAAGGAAATAGAAAGTGCAGACAGCCTAACTGAATTGGAAGATCTCTACCTTCCCTTTAAGCCCAAGAGAAAGACCAAGGCCTCTGTAGCCAGGGAAAAGGGGCTGGAGCCACTGGCGAAAAAAATATTTGGCCAATCCGACTTTGACCCTGAGAGTGAGGCTAAAAAATACCTGAATGAAAAAGTGGAAAGCACCGATGCTGCCCTGGAGGGAGCAGGATATATAATAGCAGAATGGATAAATGAAGACAGGGCAGCCAGGGAGCAAATAAGGGATCTGTTTTCCAAGAGGGCCGCGGTAAGGTCAATATCTGCCCAAAAAGATTATGAAGATGCATTAAAATACAAGGATTATTTTGATTATTCTGAACCCCTTTCCACAATAAGCTCGCACCGTTACCTGGCTATCATTAGGGGCGAAAGAGAAGGCTATTTAAGGGTTATGGTATCTCCCGATGCCGAGGAAGGAATTAAAAGGCTAGAAGAAATATTTGTAAAATCATCTAATCCGGCCAGCCGGCAGGTAGAGCTGGCAGTAACGGATAGTTACCGCAGGCTGCTTTCTCCTTCCATGGAAAATGAGTTAAGGAAAGAGGCTAAACAGGTTGCGGATACCGAAGCCATTGCTGTTTTTGCCAATAACCTCAGGCAGCTGCTCCTGGCCCCCGTACTGGGATCTAAAAGGATACTGGCTATTGATCCCGGGTACCGGACCGGATGTAAAGTTGTATGTCTGGATGAGCAGGGAGACTTAATCTATAAACACACCATATATCCACATGCCCCGATTAAAAAAGAAGAGGAAGCGGCAAAAGATATAAAAGATATGGTGTCCAGGTTTAATATAGAAGCCATAGCTATTGGAAATGGCACTGCCGGCAGGGAAACCCGGCAGTTTATAGATTCTTTAGAGCTTTCAGATAAGGTAAGGGTGTTTGTGGTCAGTGAAAACGGTGCATCCATTTATTCGGCTTCAGAAGTGGCCAGGGAAGAATTTCCTGATCATGATGTTACGGTAAGGGGCGCGGTTTCCATTGGCAGGCGGCTGGCCGATCCGTTATCGGAACTTGTAAAAATCGATCCCAAATCCATAGGGGTAGGTCAGTACCAGCATGATGTAGATCAGGGAAGGCTAAAAGAGAGCCTTAACCAGGTGGTCGAGAGCTGCGTTAACATGGTGGGGGTTAACCTGAATACAGCCAGCAGGCACCTGTTGATGTATGTATCAGGGCTGGGTCCCAGGATTGCTGAAAACATAGTGAATTACCGCAGTAAAAATGGGCGTTTTAAAAGCAGAAAAGAGCTCAAACAGGTTCCCAAGCTGGGAGACAAGATATTTCAGCAATGTGCAGGCTTTTTAAGAATCGGGCAGGGAATAAATCCTCTGGACAGCAGCGGGGTACATCCGGAAAGCTACTATCTGGTAGAGAAAATAGCCGGGGATCTGGGAGTAAAAATAGAAGACTTGATAGGGGATAAAAATATTGAACAGAAGATAGATCTGGCCAGGTACGTAGATAAAAATGCAGGGATGCTTACTTTAAAAGATATTGCAGCAGAGCTGGCTAAACCAGGAAGGGATCCCCGGGACACGGTAGATGATTTTGAGTTTAACCGGGATTTAAAAACTATAGAAGACTTAAGCACAGGCATGGTGGTTAATGGTATTATTACCAATATTACTAATTTTGGTGCTTTTGTAGATATCGGGCTAAAAACTGACGGCCTGATACATATATCCCAGATTTCTTCAGATTTTATAAAACACCCCCAGGATGTTGTTAGCATGCATCAGAAGGTTAAGGCCAAAGTAATAGGCATAGACCTGCAGAGGAAAAGAATATCCCTGTCCTTAAAGGATATAAATTAGGATTTAGCCTTAAGCAGGGGGAAAAACATCAACAGTATAATGCTTATCAATGGTACAGCCAGTACAATGTTCATGGTAGCTACCACCCCGATTATATCGGCTGCCCTACCCAGAAATATCATGGTTATAGCTGCTGTTCCGCCACTTAATCCAATTACCAGCGAAGAAGCCAGGCCCAGGTTGGAAGGAAGTATTTCCTGGGAGAGCCTTATGCATACCGGCAGGGTGGATACAAGAAAAAATCCTCCTAAAATATAGAGAATAATAGATAAAAGGCCTTCTGTCCTGAACACCAGGAACAGTAGGGGAAGGCAAAACAGTAGTCCTGCCTGTATAAGGGTGGTGCCTTTTAAGCCCCGGTCATAATAGTATCCGGTGATTATTCCCCCTATGGCTCCTACTACCCCAAAGGCAAGCAGCAGGTACCCTACATTTAAAAGGGTAATATTTCTCTGGGTAAAATACAGGGGTAAAAAGGTAACCAGGGATATCCATATCAGGTCCCTGGAATAAGAGGTAAAAAAGATAATGATTATCAGGCCCAGTTTGGTTTTCTTTATGTTTTTAATCCTGGAGAATATGGTAGGCTGGCCGGGGTCAGGTATTTCTATGTGTGGAGATTGAAGAGTCTTTAGAAGGATCAAGGACATTATGACGCCGGGGATCATGGCCAGGGGAGTAAAAGATAAACCAAGTTTTTCTACTATAAAAATAATAAAAAGGGAGCCGGCCGCATAACCGAGATTACCGCCAAAGGCTATAATGGAGTTGCCCAGGCCCCTTCTTTCTCCACCAAAGTGTCCGGCAATGGAAGCACTGGGAGGATGGAATGCGGATATGGACAGGTTTCCGAAAAAAAGGAAGGCAACAATAAGCCAGTAGGACGGAAGCACTCCCAGAAGGCTTATGAATACTGATGCCAGAAGAGGGCCCATTACCATAAAATACTTGGTTCCATGCCGGTCTGAAAGCAGCCCGAATACCGGCTGAGTAAAGCTGTTGGCAATATAATTGGTAGAAGTAAGTATGCTTACCAAAAACAGCGACAGATCAAATTTTACAGCCAGAACCGGAATCAGTCCTACAATAAAACTGGCATACAGGTCGGTTACCAGATGGCTGGTTGCCGATAGTGATACCTGCAAACGGTTAAATTTAAGTTTAGTTTCTACCATAGCAAATGTTGATGGTTTTAGATTTTGATTCTACAACTTTAAAATCAAAAGTAAACTGTTTTACAGCCCCATAAATTAAATAATTTATGGATGACATAAACATATTTGTAATTTTATTTTTTCCCGTTTATTTTATATAATCAATTAGGCCGTGCTAGGCGGGGAGCTAGCGGTGCCCTGTACTCACAATCCGCTACAGTGAGGCTGAATGGCGGTATTGAGGTTTCCTGCAGTAGGGTTTGACCTTGTGCAAGTGGCAATGAAGGCTGGGTCTCATGCGGCGAAGAGTTGCGAACCCCGTCAGGTCCGAGAGGGAGCAGCGGTAAGCAATAAGCTTCGGGTGCCATGAGGAAACCTGGCTGGAGCAAACTGCACAGGGGGCACCTGTTGCGGTAAATCGAATTCCGCTGCACGGCTCTATATTAAGGAGAATTATGGGTTATATTTCATTTTACAGAAAATGGAGGCCACAGGACTTTGACCAGGTAATAGGCCAGGATTATACGGTAAAGACTTTAAAGAACGCAATTTCAAAGGACAGGCTGTCCCATTCATATATCTTTTGCGGGCCCCGGGGGACGGGTAAAACATCCACTGCGCGTATCCTGGCCAAGGCTTTAAACTGTGAAAAAGGGCCTACACCCCAACCCTGCAATAAGTGCAAAAGCTGCATCAGCATATCCGAAGGAAACAATGTTGATGTGGTAGAGATTGATGCCGCTTCCAATAATGGGGTGGAGCATATCAGAGAACTCAGGGAAAAAGTAAAGTATCTGCCCAGCAAACTCAAGAAGAAGGTCTATATAATAGATGAGGTACACATGCTTTCGGTTTCTGCTTTTAATGCTTTGCTTAAAGTTCTGGAAGAGCCGCCTTCTCATCTGGTATTTATAATGGCTACCACCGAGCCCCATAAGGTTCTTCCTACTATCATGTCCAGATGCCAGAGGTTTGATTTCTATCCCATACCGGCAGAAGAAATTATAAAAAAACTTAAGAGGATATCGGAAACTGAAGGTATAACCATAGATGATCAAGCTTTGAATATAATTGCAAAATATGCAGATGGAAGCCTCAGAGATGCAGACGGCATGCTGGAACAACTAGCTTCCTACGGGAGTGACCGGATTACTATTGATGATGTTACTACCCTGTTGGGGGTAATAGATTTTGAGCTGTTGTTTGAGTTTACCGATATTTTAGTGGAAAAGGATGTAAGCCAGGCTATCCTGTTTGCCCACAGGTTGTTTAGCAGCAATCAGGATTTGGGCACTTTTGTGCAGGAATTTTTAGAACATCTTTACCTGCTGTTTGTCTATAAAAATTATGAATATCCCCGGCAGGTAGAAGGTATAACCGGGGATTTTAGCGAAAGATACAGGTCCCAGGCAAACCGGATTAACCCGGAGAATTTAAGTTATTTTATAGATGTTTTTTCCCAGCTTCAAAAACAGGCCCAATACGGGCACCTGGCCAAGACCCTGTTTAAAGTTAACATGGTAAAAGCCCTTACTTATAAAGGCCTGCCGGAAAAGAAACCGGTAGAAGAGCCGGTTGAAAAACCAGCGGCAGAACCCGGGGGAGAAGAGAGCAACGATGCAATATCCCCAAACTGGCTAAAGATTTCCAATCTGGTAAAAAGAGCCAAAATATCTGTTTATGCCATGTTTGCCGAAACCAGTGGCTGTAAGGTAGATAAAAATACCCTGTATTTTTATCTGGACAAAAACAAGGAATGGCACCAGCAACAGCTTAATAAAAAACCAAATATTGATATAGTTACTGCGGCGGTAAAGGAAGCCACCGGTAAAAAATACAAGGTGAAGTTTGTAACCGGCCAAGACCAGGAAGCTGTGGCATTGCCCAAAGACAGGCCGCAGGAGTATGAACAGGAGCAGGACCAGCAAGTGCAGGAGGCGGTAAAAGAGGCCGGACCGGTGCCGGAGGTCTATGATTATTTAAAAGAGAAATTTAAGATAAAGGAGTAAAACATTGGGTATGAATTATGGAAATATGATGAAACAGGCCAAGCAGATGCAAAAGAAGATGCAGGAAATTCAGGAAGAGCTTAAAAAAACTGAGTTTGAGGCTTCTTCCGGAGGCGGGGCAGTAAAAGTAAAGGTAAATGGCGAACAGGAAGTACTGGAAGTAAAGATAAACCAGGATATGGTAGATGCAGATGACCTGGAAATGGTTGAGGATATGGTGGTAGTGGCTATAAACGATGCCCTGTCCAAGTCCAAACAGAAGATGCAGGAAGAAATGGGCGCCCTGACCGGGGGTATGAATATACCCGGCTTATTTTAGAAAGGAAATAAGGTTATGCCTTTATATCTGGAAGCAGTAGAGAATTTAATAAATGAATTCCGCAGGCTGCCGGCCATAGGGCCGAAGTCAGCCCGGAGGATTGTTTTTTATCTGTTGAGCCGGCCTAAAAAAGAAATTGATACGCTGGCAGAAGCGCTGGTAGATATGAAGAATAAAGTCGGTTTTTGCAGGCAGTGCCATAATTTGAGCCAGGGCGATATTTGCCTTATCTGCAGCGACCAGGGCAGGGACAGGAGCAAGATTTGCGTGGTTCAATCACCCAGTGATGTGGCCATAATAGAGTCTACGGGTGAATACAGGGGGCTCTACCATGTGCTGGGAGGCCTTCTGTCACCTATTGAAGATGTAGGTCCGGAACAGATAAAGATACCTTCACTGGTAAAAAGAATTGAACAGGGAGATGTGCGTGAAGTAATACTGGCCCTTAATCCTACGGTTGAAGGTGAAAGCACTGCCATGTATATAAGAAAATTACTGGGTACAAAGGATATAGAGACAACCAGGCTGGCCAGCGGACTGCCGGTAGGCGGAGACCTTGAGTATGCCGATGAGCTGACCCTGGGTAGGGCCATAACCAACCGGGGTAAATTTTAATTATTCATTGACGAATAGAAGAAACAAATAGATAATAAACGGATAAAATTATTGATATCCCATTAAAATGATGAGAACAAAAAGAGATATAATAGTAATGAAGTTTGGAGGAACCTCGGTGGCCGATGCCGCTAAGATAAAGAGGGTAGCCCGGAAGGCGGCTCAGGCCAAAGAATGGGGAAAAGATGTAGTAGTAACTGTTTCGGCAATGGGTTCGACTACCGATGATTTAATAGAACTGGCCGGCCAGATAACCGGCAAGCCTTCCAAAAGGGAGATGGATATGCTTCTCTCTACCGGAGAACAGGTATCCATAGCTCTGCTATCAATGGCCATTCACGAAAGTGGGCATAATTGTGTATCTCTTACCGGAAATCAGGCCGGGATTTTAACCGACAGCATTTATTCCAATGCAAAAATATTGAGCATTAACTGTAACCGTATACTAAAAGAGCTAAAGGAAGGAAAAACAGTTATTGTAGCCGGATTTCAGGGAATTTCGGCAGATAATGATATTACTACCCTGGGCAGGGGAGGCTCAGATACTACTGCTGTGGCTTTAGCAGCAGCCCTTAAAGCCAACTATTGCGAGATATATACCGATGTGGATGGTGTATACACTACTGATCCGAATATAGTCCCGGAAGCTAAAAAGATTCATTCCCTGGGCTATGATGAGATGCTGGAGCTGGCATCATCCGGGGCCAGGGTGTTGCATTTAAGGGCAGTGGAATTTGCAAAAAAACATGATGTAGTTTTGCATGTAAGATCAAGTTTTAATGATATTGAGGGGACGTGGGTAATGGACTTAAAAGATGAAACAATGGAAAGACCGATAATTACCGGAGTATCTTATGATAATAACCAGGTCAAGATTACCGTATACGGTCTGGAAGATAAGCCGGGAATGGCGGCTGACCTGTTTGGACAGCTGGCCGAACAAAATGTTAATGTAGATCTTATAGTACAGAATGTTAGTGAAAAAAACATAGCCACCATATCCTTTACGGTAACTGAAGAGGATATGGATGCGGCGGAGAAGATTTTAAAAGAGATAGGATATAAAAATATTTCAGTGGACCCTGAGGTAGGGAAGGTATCTATAGTGGGGGCAGGCATGCAGACCCATGCCGGTATTGCTTCCAAGATGTTTCAATACCTGGGTGATGAGTCTATAAATATTGAGATGATAAGCACTTCTCCTATAAGGATATCCTGTATTATAAGGAAAGATAAGATAAAGAAAGCAGTGAGAGCCCTGCATGAGGGGTTTGAGCTGGACCAATAAGGCAAAGCATTAGTTTTTGAGCGGGGTGAGTTGATGTGAAGCAGTATAATGTGGCCATAGTCGGGGTTACCGGTGCAGTAGGAAAAGTTTTTTTAGACATACTGGAAGAAAGAAAATTTCCGGTAAAAAACCTTCTGCCCCTGGCTTCTGTCAGGTCTGCAGGTAAAACTATAGAGTTCTGCGGGCAACAGCTGGAGGTTAAGAAACTAAAACCTGACTCATTTAAACAGACTGATATAGCCCTGTTTTCCGCCGGAGCCTCTATAAGCAGGCAATTTGCGCATCATGCGGTCGGCAGCGGAGCGGTAGTTGTGGACAATAGCAGTGCTTTCAGGATGGAAGAAGACATACCTTTGGTTGTTCCGGAAGTAAACAGAGAAAAGATATTTGAACATAAAGGCATCATTGCCAACCCCAATTGTTCAACCATAATCATGACGGTGGCCATAAAACCCATATATGATATCAGCAGAATTGTAAGGATTGTAGTATCCACCTATCAGGCGGTTTCAGGAGCGGGGGCTAAAGCTATAGTAGAACTGGAAGATCAGACCAGGCAGTTGATCTGTGAAAAAAGAAAAGATGTGAAATGCCAGGTATTTCCAGTACAGATTGCATTTAATGTCCTGCCCCACATTGATGTATTTTTGGATAATGGGTATACCAAGGAAGAAATGAAAATGGTAGATGAAACCCGAAAAATTTTTAATGATGACGCTATTAACGTAACTGCTACCACGGTAAGGGTTCCGGTGTTTACCTCCCACTCAGAATCCATTAATTTAGAAACAGAAAAGAAGGTTGATTTAGCTCAGGCCAGACAGGCCATAGAGAATACCCCTGGCTTAACCTTAAAGGATGACTTCAAACAGGCGGTTTACCCCACAGTACTGGACAGCTCAGGGAAAGATTCGGTTTTTATAGGCAGGTTAAGAAAAGATAACTCCCTGCCCAATGGCATTAATATGTGGGCGGTGGGTGACCAGCTTAGGAAGGGAGCGGCCTTAAATGCTATCCAGATTGCCGAGCAGCTGATTAAGGGCTAGTCTTTTTTCTTTATTTTTCTAATATATTCCACCCTTTTTTGCAGGATTTTTTCAAATCCCCTATCAGTAGGGTAGTAATACCTGCGCCCGGTTAGTTTCTGGGGGAGATGATCCTGGTTAACAATACCCTGTTCATAATCATGGGCATATTTATAACCCTTGCCATAGCCAAAGTCTTTCATAAGTTTGGTGGGAGCATTCCTTATATGCAGGGGTACCGGAAGTGCCTGGTACCGGTCAACATCCTTTTTTGCAGACCCGTAAGCTTTATAGACGGCATTGCTTTTGGGAGCAAGGGCCAGGTATACTGCAGCTTCAATTATGGCCAGGTACCCCTCTGGAGGGCCTATAAATTCAAAACTCTGTTTGGCCCATAGAGCAACTGACAGGGCATTGGTGTCCGCCAGGCCTACATCTTCGGCCGCAAACCTTACCAGTCGTCTGATTATGTATAAGGGATCCTCTCCGCTTTCCAGCATCCTGGTTATCCAGTAGGTGGCGGCATCCGGATCGCTTCCCCTTAAACTCTTGTGTACTGCAGATATCAGGTTAAAATGCTCTTCTCCCTGTTTATCGTAGAGAAGGGATTTGGACTGCATAACGTTTTCTACCATTTTTTGGCTTATCTCTAATTTAGAGCCCTCTTTTTTTGCGGAATTGAATGACATTTCCAGTATATTGTAGGCTATTCTGATATCTCCATCAGCGAAATCACTTATAAACTTTAAGGTATCCTCTTCTATCTTTAAATCATATTCCCCATAGCCATTAGCGGGATCATCTATGGCTTTTTTTAAAAGATACAGGATTTCCTCCTGCTCCAGTTTTTTAAGTACAAAAACTTTGCATCTTGAAAGCAGGGCTGAATTGATTTCAAAAGATGGGTTTTCAGTAGTTGCGCCTACCAGAATGATGGTGCCATTTTCAATAAAAGGTAGGAATGCATCCTGTTGTGCCTTATTGAAACGATGTATCTCATCAACAAACAGTATGGTCTTCTGTCCTTTCTGGTCCCGGTTATACTGGGCCTGATCCATAACCTGTTTTATTTGTTTTATTCCCGAGGTTACCGCAGAAAAAGAGATGAATTTGCAATGGGTGGTATTGGCCATGATCCTGGCCAGGGTGGTCTTACCGGAACCGGGTGGACCCCAGAAAATGATGGAGGTGATACTGTCCTGCTTTAACATCTGCTTAATTACTTTGCCTTCTCCCACCAGATGCTGCTGTCCTGCAAAACCATCCAGGGTAAGCGGCCTCATTCTTTCGGCCAGAGGAGGCTTTATATCCTGATTGCCTTTTTCTGAAGGTTGCTTATCAAAAAGAGTCATGGTTTAGCCTGTCATCAGCTTGATATATAATTTCCGGTTTCTGGGGCCGTCAAATTCTGCGAAATAGACCCCCTGCCAGGTGCCCAGGACCAGCTGGGAATTATCAATAATTATATTCAGCTGGGGGCCGAACAGGCTGCATTTGATATGGCTGTCCGAGTTTCCCTCACCATGGCGGTAGCCATCATTGACCGGTATAAGGCTGTTCATCTTCTGGATAATGTCTGAGTTAACTGACGGGTCTGCTGCCTCGTTTATGGTTACCCCGGCGGTGGTATGGGGGACGAATAAGCAGGCCAGGCCATTTTGTATATTTTCTTCTTCTACCAGCTTTCGAACTTCTTCGGTTATATCGATTAATTCTACTCTGCTGGACGTTTTTATTTGTAGAGTATGTAGCATATAATCCTTTCTAGCCTTTGTTTTAATTGTATAGGGTTTTAGCCCACCTTAAAAGCTGTATAAATAATATATTTAAAATTTTAAGTTATGGCAATATTTGGTATATTATTATATGAACTAAAAGCGGTGTATATATGATGAAAAAATTTGATGTAGCAGGAATAGGAAACGCCATAGTGGATGTGGTGGCTAATGTTGATGACAGCTTTCTGGAACTGAACTTGCTTGAAAAAGGGTCCATGAAGCTGGTTGACGAAATTGTGTCTGCTAAAATATGCAATTCCATAAATATATTGGGCAAGGATTGTGGAGGTTCTGCCGCCAATACTATTGCCGGACTGGCCTGCATGGGCAACAGAGCAGCCTTTATTGGAAAAGTCAGTGAAGACAGTTATGGCTTTGACTTTGAGAAAAGCTTAAAGGAAATCGGGGTATTCTATAATACCAGGAAGGCCAAGGACGGTCCCCCTACTGCCCATTGCATTGTTCTGGTTACACCAGATGCCCAGAGGACCATGAATACGTGTCTGGGGGTCGCGGGTTCATTGTGCGCTGAAGATATCGAGGAGGAGGTTATTGAGAACAGCTCCATTATTTATATGGAAGGATATTTATGGGATAAGCCGGAGGCAAAAGAAGCAATCTACAAGGGAATGGAGATTGCAGTAGCCAGCGGCGGTAAAACCGCATTCAGCCTTTCAGATTCTTTCTGTGTTTTAAGCCACCGGGAAGAATTTATGGATCTGGTTTCTAACCAGGTAGATATTCTTTTTGCCAATGAAGATGAAATCAATGCCCTTTTTAAGACCAGGTCTTTTGAAGAAGCAGTGGAAAAATGCAGAAAATTGGATGCAATCTGCGCTCTTACCCGGTCAGAGAAGGGCTCGGTTATAGTAAGCGGGGATAAAGTTGTTTCAGTAGAAAGCAGGGCACCTTCAAAACTGGTGGACACCACAGGCGCGGGGGATCTTTATGCGGCAGGGTTTTTACATGGCTATATTAAAGGGTACAGCCTTGAAGCCAGCGGGGATGCAGGGAGTATAGCAGCCAGTGAAGTTATAAGCCATTTTGGAGCCAGGCTTCAAAAATCTTTAACCCGGTTATTGGAGAACAACAAGTATTTAACTTCAGGGAAAGGTGAATATGGAAGATAAGCAAACAGCGCAGGTAGGAGTTTTTGGAGGTTCGGGGTTCTATTCTTTCTTAGATAAGGCAGAAAAAATAGAAGTGGAAACTCCCTACGGGAGTCCTTCGGATAAGGTTGTGGTGGGAACTGTGGAGGGAATTAAGGTTGCCTTTATTCCCAGGCACGGAAGCAAGCATGATCTGCCGCCCCATAAGATAAATTACCGGGCCAACATATATGCTATGAAAAAGCTGGGAGTAACCCAGATCTTTGGCCCCTGCGCAGTGGGCAGTCTCCAGCCCCATATAAAACCGGGACAGTTTGTTATCTGTGACCAGTTTGTAGACAGGACAAAAGGCAGAATAGATACTTTTTACGATGGCCCCAAAACCATCCATGTTTCGGCGGCCAAACCATACTGCCCCCGGTTGAGCAGGGTAGTTTCAGAAACAGCTCAAAAGATGGGCCTGCAGTTCCATGACAGAGGTACGGTGGTAGTTATCCAGGGCCCCAGGTTCAGCACCAAGGCCGAGAGTAAATGGTTTTCCAGCCAGGGCTGGGAAGTAATTAATATGACTCAATACCCGGAGGCTTACCTGGCCAGGGAAATGGAGATCTGTTATGCCAATATATCCCTGATTACCGACTATGATGCAGGGCTTGAAGATTACCCTGAGATTGAACCGGTATCCAGTGAGGAAATTATAAATATGTTCAAGCAAAATAATGATAAATTGAGGGAACTTCTGTTTAAATCTATACCCCGGGCCGTCACTGAAAGAAATTGTATTTGTTCAACTGCGTTAAAGGATGCTGTAGTTAATTAAAATTATGAATATTTTGCTGGTATATAACACTATTTCCGGGCGAGTAAATGCCAAAACCCTGCGTAAGACAGTAAATGTTTTAAAGAACAGGGGATTTTCCATAGGTCATATAAGGGCTACAGAGATAGGGCAGGCATACACCAAGCTGAACAATTTCCTTAAAGAGGAAAGCAATCGAAATTCTGTAGATATAGTAGCTGCCCTGGGCGGTGACGGCCTTATAAACGAGGTAATCAATGCTATTGCGTATACCCGGATACCCCTGGGTATTATTCCCTGCGGAACCACCAATGCCTTTGCCAGGGAGAAGGGCATCCCTCTTTCCATTAAGGGGTCCATTAATATTTTTGAAGATAAAAACCGGAGGACCATTGACCTGGGCTTACTCAACCAGAAAAAATATTTTTTGATGATGTGTTCCTACGGATTTGATGTAAAGGCATTATCGGAGATAAGCCTTATGGTAAAGAAAAAGCTGAAAGTATTCGCCTATATCTGGTATGGTATCAGGGCTTTTTTATTGCATAATCCGGTTAAAGTTTCAGTAAAGGTGGAACAGGAAAACAAGTTTTACAGCGGTTATTACTGTATCATAAATAACATCAAATCTTACGGAAATCCCCTGGCCAAAATTACCCCCCATGCATCTACCGATGACGGGCTGTTGGATATATGTATTTTTAAAAATCCTGATAAGTACAGTTTTATAAAAAATACCATTGGCATTTTTACCTCGAAACATATAAATTACAAAGATGTGGTCTATATTCAGACCAGCAATACAGTTAATATTGATATAGGAGAAAACTTTAAGGATAAGCCGGATAATATGCAGGTTCAGCTGGACGGGGATGCTTTTACCTACCTGCCGGTAAGTGTTACCTGCGCAAGAAAGGCTTTGGATATATATTTACCAGGGGGTATTAAAAAGAAATGAAAGTGGTAGTAGCTTGTGACAAATACAAAGGCAATATTCCCGCAATGGAGATATGTAATATTATTAAATCGGCCATACTGGACACAGACCGGGAGATAGAAGTGGTGCTAAAGCCCATGGCTGATGGAGGAGAAGGAACAGTGGAAACCATGGTGGAAAGCCGCCGGGGCAGGTATATAACCATTCCTGTAAAGGGGCCCCTGGGGGAGGATATCCAGGCCAGGTTCGGTATTATTGATAAACATACTGCGGTAATAGAGATGGCTGCTGCTTCCGGCATAGCTTTAATTGATAAAGACCACCTGAACCCTATGGAGACAACTACTTATGGTACCGGCCAGCTTATAAGGGAAGCTCTGGAGAGGGGATGCAGCAAGATAATCATAGGTATAGGAGGCAGTGCTACTACTGATGGAGGTATGGGTATGGCCCAGGCCATGGGGGTAAAATTCTACTCCCCCCAGGGCGAAGAACTGGGATGGGGAGGAAAGCAATTAAAAAACATAGAAAAAATAGATATGGGCGGCCTGCATCCACAAATAGGCAAGGTTAAAATAGAGGTTGCCTGCGATGTGGATAATCCTCTAACCGGAAAGGATGGAGCAGCTTATGTCTACAGCCCCCAGAAAGGGGCAGATGCTAAGATGGTACAAGAATTGGATCAAGGGCTGCAAAATTTTGCGGCGGCGGTAAAAAGAGACTTAAAAATAGATGTGGACCGAATGAAGGGTGCAGGGGCAGCAGGAGGTCTGGGGGCCGGCCTGGCTGCATTTCTAGGGGCAAGCCTTAAACCGGGTACCGATATCATAACCGGAGCTATTGGCCTAAGAGAAGCTATTGAGGGTTCAGATCTGGTGATTACCGGCGAAGGGGCCATGGACCGGCAGACTTTTTACGGGAAAAGTGCCTATGGGGTAGCCAGAGCTGCAGATGATTTTAAAGTTCCGGTGGCCACCATAAACGGCTCGGTTCTGGTAAGCAGAAAAGAAGTTGATCCTGATCACGCCAGGCTGTTCAGCGGAAATTTTTCTACGGTGAACAAACCCTTAACCCTGGAGCAGGCGATAGCCCAGGGCAGAGAGCTTGCCTATGATACAGCCAGGGAATTAATTAATTTTTATTTAAGTATTTATAATAATATGAAACCATAACATAGTATAGGAGGAGGCTAACCATGAAATTAGTTGGAGAGGTGGAAATTGAAGGATTGGAAAAGATAAAAAGCGGAAAAGTAAGAGAGATGTTTTCCCTGAATAACCATATAATGATAGTAACTACGGATAGAATATCGGCTTTTGATTATATATTGCCCACCCTGATTCCGTTTAAAGGAATTCTTCTAAACCAGATTTCCATTTTCTGGTTTGATTATTTAAAGGATGTTATAAAAAATCATCTGCTGGAAACAGATATAGATAAGTTTCCAAAAAAATTAAAGAAAAACAAGGATATGCTCAAGAGCAGATCGGTAATTGTGGAGAGGGCTAACATATATCCCATAGAATGTGTGGTAAGGGGCTATATTACCGGTTCGGGATGGGAAGAATACAAACAGACTAATGCCATTGGCGATTTGAAACTGCCCCGGAACCTTAAAAATTGCAGTAAGCTGCCTGAACCCATATTTACCCCCAGCACCAAAGAGGTTTCCGGACATGATGTTTCCATTACCATAAATAAGGCCAAGAAGATATTCGGGGCAAAAGTGGTAGAATACCTAAAACAAAAAAGCCTGGAGCTTTACACCAAGGCTGCAGATTTTGCATTAGAGAAAGGAATAATTATAGCCGATACAAAGTTTGAGTTCGGGGTGGTGGATAACCAGACTATTTTAGTGGATGAGGTACTTACTCCTGATTCTTCAAGATTCTGGCCACTGGATGATTATCAGGAAGGCCGGCAGCAGGACAGCTTTGATAAGCAATATGTAAGGGATTATCTGCTTTCTACAGACTGGGATAGAAACTCTACGCCTCCTCAGTTGCCGGCTGAAGTTATTAAAAAAACTTCCCAGAGGTATATTGCAGCTTATGAAAAGCTTACTGGAAAGAAATTTGACTGGAAATGATAATTGTAGATGTGCTTTATTCCAACCGGATTAGCAAGGATACGCTTACAGTTAAGCTTGGCCAGTCGGTTTGTGGGGTTATTGACGTAATAAGGGCCACTTCTACCATAGTTGTGCTGTTGAAAGCAGGATGCAGCAGGGTAATAGTGGCAGCTGATAAAAACCAGGCTTACCGGCTTAAAAAAAAGAATCCGGATTATATATTATGCGGGGAAGAAGGGGGTCTTGCGCCCCCGGGTTTTGATTATGGTAATTCCCCGCTGGAATTGTCCGGCCAGAGTTTGAGAGGCAGGACAGCCATACTTAAAACTACCAATGGCACCGTTTCCATGCATCTGGCCCAAAATTGTATATCCTGTCTTCCGCTGTCATTACTTAATCTTCATTATGGTCTGGGGGAGATGGCCAGGGAGGCAAAGTTAAAAAACAGCAGTATTCTTCTGATCTGTTCCGGCCAGCAGGGAAGGATTGCCTATGACGATGTGTTTGTGGCCGGCCTGGCAGTCAAACACCTGCTTACTATCGGGGGTAATTTCAACTTTACTGATTCTGCCAAGCTGGCCTTAAGTGTTGCCCTGAGTGAATCCAGCCTAAAATTAGCCTTGGAGAAGTCCAGCAGCGGACAGTCACTGAAAGCCATAGGCCTGGAAAAGGACATAGATTTCTGTGCCCGGTTAAACCATTATAATATTAACGGCAAACTGATAAATGAAGCCGGTTTACTGCAGATTGTGCCGGTTTAATTGGAGCAAGGACCAAAATAGACTTCACCTTCCAGCATTTCGACCCCTTTGGTGGAAAACCAGTATTTTCCTTCAAGCACCGGGTCTATCCTGAGGATATAGTCGCCTTCCCGGGTAATATTGTTTACCAACACTTCCACAGTTGCGGTTTCTCCCGGTTTTATATCCTGCTCCAGATGGGTTCTGGTAGGATTATCATAACTTTCCGAGTCGGTTTGCTTGTGATAATAATGGTAGCCTATACGTACCATATACTGGCCGTCTTTTTTCCAGGTGAAATCTGAATTATTGGTAATTTCTATTTTTATATAATTATCTTTATCCAGGCAAAGATAGCCAGGTGCATAACCCTTTAGTTCGGCAGCAACATTTACAGCATCGTAATCTACCTGTTCTTCTATTACTTCTATAATTTCTTCTTCTGGCGGCTGTTCTTCTTCAGCTTCCTCCGGTTGCTGCTGTTGTTCTGGTGCAGGAGGCATCTGTTCCTCCTGGGGACTGGAGCAGGAAATTGCTCCGGCCAGAATAATGGCCAGTGATAAAAATAAGGTTAAAATTACCTTAATGCCTATTTTTTTGATCATCTTTATTCTACCTCACCTTTAAATATTCTATGATTTTTTTACATTATAAATTAGTTTGGTTGTTTTTTAAATAAAAGATATTTAAAATAAAGAGAAAAGAACAGGTTTTTATTATGAGCAGTTTGGAAACAGTTGGGCTAATAACCCTTATATTTATAGGTGGAATAGTTATCAGTGCAATTATTCTGGCCATTCCACTGATAAGCTTAATAAAAAAATATAAGGGGCTGTCCAGAAAATTGGATAAACAGGTTTTGCCCCTGGCAGAACAACTAAAGGACAGCAGCCTCAAACTGAATGAAGAAATGGAATCTGCCCAGGCCATAAAGAAGGATCTGGAAAATCAGTTTACAGAAATAAATATAATTTTAAATGAAATTAAGAGGGTAAGAAATAATCCCTTAAAACAATTTGTAGGTTCATCTTTTGAAATAATATCAATGTTTAGCAAAGGGAGGCAAGATGAGTGACAGCAAACAGGGACAGAATAGTTCAATGGGAATAGTAATATCACTATTTACCGGTTTGTTTATAGGAACAATCATAGGCATGCTTTATGCTCCGAAGTCAGGCAAGGAGACAAGAAAAGAAATAAAGGATAAGAGCGAAGAAGTAATGGATAAGAGCAAGAAAAGCATGGATACAGCAGTTACCAGGACCAGGGATTTTATAGATAAAGGAAGTGCCCGAGTTTCAGACCTTAAGAAAAAGGGTGAGGGTTTTGTAGAAAAAGGCAGGGAAAAGGCAAAAAAAACTGCTAAGGATGTTTCTTCCAGGCTGGATAAGGTGGTTAAGGAAGGAAAACAGGCCGCTAAAAAAGCAGAAGAAGAAATATCTTAGTGTATGATTGATAAAGAACTGTTAAGCAGAGTTTTAGCCGAGATGTTAGGCGGCGGTGGAAGTTTTGCTGAAATATATACACAAAAAAATAGAAATAATAGTTTAAAGCTTGAAGACAGTAAAATTGAAAATGCAGTAAGTGGTTTTGATTTGGGCTGCGGATTAAGGTTATGGCGGGATGACAGCATATTCTATGCTTATGTGGATTCTGTTAAGAAGAAGGATTTGCTGGATGCAGCCAGGGCTTTAGCCCGGATATCAAAATCAGAGACCAATGCTAGGTCCATAGAAATAAATGCAAACCAGAGCCTGGGAGACAGGTCGCTGGTTATGCCTTCAGCTGTGGATAATGACTATAAGAAAAACCTGCTGCTAAAGGTGGATAAGGTTACCAGGGACTATAGCCAGAATATAGCTCAGGTAAGTGCCTATATTTCAGATTCAGAACAGGAAATCCATATAGCAAACTCCAATGGGGTATCCTCGTATTTTACTCTTCAGAAAGTAATACTTTCGGTAAGTGCAATTGCCAAGAGGAAAAAAGAAATAAGAACCGGCCATAAATCTTATGCAAAAACCCTTGGCTACGAGATATTTGAACAGAAAAAACCAGAGGATGTAGCCCTGGAAGCTGCCGCTACTGCAGTAAAGATGCTGGAAGCAAGAGGTGCTCCTACCGGAGAGATGCCGGTAGTAATAGGGCCGGCTTTTGGTGGTGTAATTTTCCATGAAGCCTGCGGACATGGACTGGAAGCTGATGCCGTAATAAAGGATGCCTCTGTGTTTAAGGGGAAAATAGGTAAAAAGATTGCTTCTGACGTAGTTACTGCCATAGACGATCCATCCCTCAAGGGCCACTGGGGTTATTATGGTTTTGATGATGAGGGCTGCCGGTCATCAGAAACTGTTCTTATAAAGGATGGCTGCCTGATGGAGTATATGCATGATTTAAAAAGTGCGGTTAAATTAAACCAGTCCCAGACCGGAAACGGAAGAAGGCAGTCTTACCGGTACATGCCCTATCCAAGGATGAGCAATACCTATATTGCCAATGGAAAAAGTGATCCAAAGGATATATTGGGTTCGGTTAACAGAGGGATATATGCCAAAGAATTTGCCGGTGGCCAGGTAGATCCTGCTACCGGAGATTTTGTATTCGGTATCAGCGAAGGCTATATGGTTGAAAATGGTAAAATAGCTTATCCCATAAAAGGGGCTACGCTTATTGGCAATGGGCCACAGGTATTAAAAAAGATTGAAATGGTGGGTAACGATCTTGCTTTTGCCCCTGGATTTTGTGGTAAAAATGGTCAGTCTCTAGCCAATGAAGTAGGCCAGCCCACTATAAAGGTTAGTAATATGACTGTAGGGGGTACCGAGACCTGATGCCAGAAAACTTTAGAGATATAATAAAATATGCAGCGGATAAGATTTCTAAAAGAGGAGTGGACGAATTTGAAGTGTATGCCATCTCTTCAAAAGAAAACCAGATAGAGGTATACCAGCAGGATATTGAGTCACTTTCTTTTTCGGAATCCAGCGGTATCGGAATAAGAATTATAAATAATTGTTCGGTTGGTTATGCCTATACCTCGTTTTTAGAGAAGCATCAGATTCTTGATTGTATAGACAGGGCTGTAGCCAATGCCCAGGCAACTAATTCAGAAGAGTTTAATACTTTACCTCAAAGTGATGATTACCTGTATCCGGCCAAACAAGGAGAACAGAAACTGTCTTTTGATAATAATTTTTTTAATTATACTATGAATGATAAGGCCCTAGCTGCCAAGAAACTGGAATATGCGACTAAAGCCAGAGATAAAAGGATAATAGGTATAAGCAATAGCTCTTACCAGGATTCTGAAGCCGAGATTATCCTAATCAATTCCAATGGCTTTTTTGACAGCTATAAAAAAAGCTGGTGCTACCTGTATGTAAATGCCATCTCCAGGTCTGGAGAAGATACCTCGACTGGAGATTATTTTGGATACGGAAAACATCTGGGAGAAATAGATATTGAGAATATTGCCGGCAATGCAGCCCAGAAGTCTGTTTCAGTGCTGGGCGGCAAAAAAATTAAATCCAGGAAGGCTGATCTTCTGCTGCATCCTCTGGTGGGGGCACAATTTTTAAGCCTTATTGCCGGGGCCTTGGCTGCGGATTCGATACAAAAGAGGAAATCATTATTTAGGGGCAAGCTCTCTGAAAAACTGTTTTCATTAGATATTGATATTTATGATGACGGAGTAATGCCCTCCGGGCTGGCCAGTTCGCCGTTTGATGGAGAGGGGGTATACAAGGGAAAAACTGCCGTATTTGAAAAAGGTGTGCTAAAAACATATCTCTATAATACCTATACCGCCCGAAAAGATGGCACCAAATCTACGGGGAATGCCAGCAGAAGCTCCTATCGCTCTGTACCTTCGGTAGGGATAAATAATTTTTATATTAAACCCGGAAAATCCAGCTTTGAAAAAATTTTATCCAGTATGGATGAAGGGTTTTATGTCCTGGACATAATAGGCCTTCATTCAGGAGCCAACCCGGTCAGCGGGGATATAAGTGTGGGGGCAAAGGGAATATGGGTGGAAAAAGGAATCCTTTCTTACCCGGTAAAAGAAGTAACCATAGCTACTGATTTTTTGAGCCTTTTAAAAAGCATAAAGGAAGTTGGGGATAATTTAAGTTTTATGCCTTTAAATGGTTTTATGGGAAGTCCGGCTCTGCTGATAGACAAGGTAATGATAAGCGGCACTTAGCCGGCTGTAATAAATCTTACATAGCCCACTGTTTGAAAAATAACTGTTACTATAACCCCTGCCAGCAGTACCCCCACAGTTATATCCAGTAAAGCTTTCCTGGGGGGTATGCCAAACACAAAAGCTATTAGAGCCCCGGTCCAGCCTCCGGTTATAGGCAGGGGGATGCATACAAAACCGGCCAGAGCAAAGCCGCTGTATTTTTCAAATCTTTTATAATATCTTTTTCTGGTCCGGTTAAACAACCAGGTAAAAAAACGGTTGAATACCTTAAACCTTGACATCAGGAATTTGGAAACCGGCTCCAGTATCCACAGTATTAACACCACCGGAACCAGGTTACCTATTACTGATATAATATAAGTTTCAATTATTCCCATCTTATAGGTACCCAGAGCTATGGGAATGGACGCCCTCAACTCGCCCACCGGGATCATGGCGGTAAAAAAAGTGGCTAACTGATAGGGTAATTCTGAAAAATAATGTTCCATATATTTTTATATTTTAAAATTTTTATGTTAATATTTTCAAAGCTTATTACAAAAGATTTAAGATATTATATAAGTTGAATATATTACAGTCAATTATTTTAGGCATAATTCAGGGATTAACCGAGTTTTTTCCAATAAGCAGTTCCGGCCATCTGGTTATTCTACCTTATCTGTTCAGCTGGGATTATGTGCCCCTTTATTTTACGGTTACCGTGCATTTTGGAACTCTGGTGGCAGTGGTTCTGGTGTTCTACAGGGATATTGTTAATATAATAAAATCTTTTGTTCTAGCTCTTTTTAAAAAAAACCAGGACCAATCCAGCTTGAAACTGGGGTGGTTTTTGATATTAGGTTCCATACCTGCTGCCGCTGCCGGCTTTTTTCTGGAGGATTATGCGGATATGCTTTTTTCCAGCCCGGTAATGGTAGCATTTTTTTTACTGTTAACTGCTGCCCTGCTATTTAGCAGTGAACTATGGGGAAAATACCGGTTGCAGAAAATGGCAGTCCAGACTATCAGTGATAAACAAGCGGGGCAAAGATTAACACTGGCTAAATCGCTGATTATAGGAGTAGGCCAGGCACTGGCTATAATGCCCGGGGTTTCCAGGTCCGGAGCCACCATATCTTTTGGAAGGTATCTGGGGCTTAGCCGAAAAAAAAGTGTCCGGTTTTCATTTCTGCTGTCAGTGCCGGTTATATTTGGTTCCTTTTTATTTCAAATAATAAAAATACGCCAGGTAATCTCCGGAAATGAACCCGGCATGGCTTTGAATCTGGGGCTGGGATTTATTTTCTCTTTTTTAGCAGGGCTTTTTGCTATAAAATTTATGTTAAGACTGGTAGAGAACAGGAGCCTGAATGTTTTTGCCATATACTGTGTCTGCCTGTCTGTATTGATATTTGTTTTCTATTTTATAAATATGTAATTACAGGGAGTGATTGTTATTATTATGAAAGGCGTTATTTTAGCAGGAGGATTAGGGACCAGGCTGTGGCCTTGTACCAAGGTTACCAATAAGCATTTGCTGCCGGTTTATGATAAGCCCATGATTTACTATCCGCTGGAGACCATGGTGGATGCAGGGCTGAAAGATATAATGATAGTTACCGGAGGCAATTATGCCGGCGATTTCTTAAGGCTGTTGGGCAACGGGAGCGAATTTGGATTAAAAGATATAAGTTATACCTATCAGGAAGGTGAGGGAGGCATAGCTGATGCTTTAAAACTTGCTGAAAACTTTGTAGATAAAGATAAAATCTTTGTTATGCTGGGTGATAATATTATCCAGGACAATATTGGTAAATATATAAAAGAATTTAATAACCGGGAAGAAGGGGCCCACATATTTTTAAAAGAAGTCCATGATCCCCAGAGGTTCGGGGTGGCGGAAGTAAAAGACGGTAAAGTTTTAAATATTGAGGAGAAACCCAAAAATCCCAGAAGTAATTATGCGGTGACCGGGCTTTACATGTATGACAATAAGGTTTTTGACATAATAAAGAACCTCAAGCCTTCGGACCGGGGAGAATTTGAAATTACTGATGTAAACAATCACTATATCCGCCGGGGCAAGATGAGCTATACTGTACTCAAAGGATGGTGGACTGATGCAGGAACTTTTGAATCACTGTATCGGGCCAGCAAGCTGGTTGCAGAAAAATTCAGGAAATAATTAAATTTTAACTATATTTTTTGAGTGGCAGTAATAACAGGATTTTATATGGCAATCTGATTTCCAGTTTGAGTCTGAAATCCTGTATAACCACTGGTAACCATTTCCGGATCGGTTAAATTCAGCTGTGCCTTTTTCCCTGGCTACACCTATAAATTTTTCCGTATTTCCGCAATCCATACATTTATACACTATTCTTCCTTTCTGTTATTATCAGTTATTATGGCATATTATAGTATAAAAACAACAATAATTAAATCATTTTTATAAAATTTATTCTATTTGACTTAAAAAAAGCGCTTTGATAATATCTGATTATTATTAAAAATTGATTACTGAAACTATAGTGAAAGCTTCAACCGAAAAGGTTAAAGTAAAAATAAAAACAGAATCCTACATAGTTAATGGGAATGTCCATACTATGCCTGGCGGAAGACTTAGTGATTACATAACCAGCCACATAAACAGGTTTATTCCGGTAACCGAAGCAGAAGTAGTACCTATTGATGACAGGCTGAATGAAGGTATGGAAAAAAGAGAAGTGGTATTTATAAATACCGAAAAAATAGAAATGATAGAGTACCTATAGTAAAGGCAATAAATAGAAAGGAAAATCAATGGCAGAGATGATACAATTAACTGATTCTGATTTTGAAGACAAGGTAGTTAATTCGGATCTACCGGTTTTGGTAGATTTTTGGGCAGTATGGTGTGGGCCCTGTAAGATGATCGCTCCCGAGCTGGAGAAATTAGCCGATGAAAAAGGAGACGCTCTAAAGATAGGGAAGTTAAATGTGGATGAAAACAGGGACACCGCAATAAAATATGGAATCAGCAGTATTCCTACCCTGCTGTTTTTTAAAGATGGCAAAATCGCAAAGAAGCTTATTGGTGCTATGTCCAAAGATAAGATATTAAATGAAATATCTTCCTTCCTTTAATGGCACAAATTTTTCTAGGTACCTCCGGGTATAAATATAAGGATTGGATAGGGGAGTACTATCCACAGGACATGGATAGTAAAGAAAACCTTTTCTATTATGGAAGGGATTTTAATACAGTAGAGATAAATTTTACTTATTACTCCCTGCCCAATCCTTACATATTTTTAAATATGGTTAAAAAAGCAAAACCCGGCTTTTTATTTTCCATTAAGGCCCATAGTTCCATGACTCACCATAGAAATTTTACCGACCAGCAGCGACAGCAGTTTTTTCAATCACTCAAGCCCTTGCAGGATAACTCAATGCTGGGATGTCTGTTGTTTCAATTTCCATATTCCTTTAAATTCAATAAAAAAAATGCCCAATACTTAGAAGAAATAGGGGAAAAATTTGGCGAGTACCCCTCAGTTATAGAGTTCAGGCATAATTCATGGTTAAGGGAAGAAGTATTTAATTTGATGGCAAAAAGCAATCTTGCTTTTTGCAATGTTGATGAGCCTGGTTTGCCCGGATTACTGCCGCCAACAGAAATTAATGTTGGCGATATTTCTTATATAAGGTTCCATGGCCGTAACAGGAAAAACTGGTGGAACCATGAACAGGCTTACCAGCGGTATGATTATGCCTATACCCTTAAGGAATTATCAGAATGGATACCCAGGATTGAACATATGGCTTCCAAACCCGGAAAAATATTTATATATTTTAATAACCATTACCGGGCCAAAGCAGTAAAATCAGCCAGAGTTCTGGCAGGTTTACTTAAAGAAAGCCATATTATTACTTCACAAAATTAACCTAATTATATAAAATCTATTAAGCAGTTTTGGCAATAGCTTATAGAAAGTTAGTTTTATGTTTAAGAGAGTAGAGGCAAAAGTAAATTTAGTAGAGATGGAAGAAAGAATCCTGAAGTTCTGGAAGGATGCCCGGGTTTTTGAAAAGAGCCTTCAAAAGAACAAACATAATAAAAAATTTGTCTTCTATGAAGGTCCCCCTACAGCAAATGGTGCCCCGGGAGTCCATCATGTGTTATCCAGGGTGTTTAAGGATATATTTCCCCGGTATAAAACCATGAAAGGCTATTATGTCCCCAGAAAAGCAGGCTGGGATACCCACGGGTTACCGGTTGAGCTGGAGATTGAAAAAAAATTAAATATAAATTCAAAGAAAGAAATTGAAGAAATAGGCATCGAGAAATTTAACCGGTTATGCAAACAGAGCGTAATGCGCTATGAAGAAGAATGGAAAAAAATGACTGAGCGCATAGGCTTCTGGATTGATATGGATAATGCTTATTATACTTTTACCAATGATTATATTGAAACTATATGGTGGATACTTAAAACAGTATGGGACAAGGATCTTCTATACCAGGGGCACAAGATTGTGCCTTATTGTACCCGATGCGGTACGGCTCTATCCTCACATGAAATAGCCCTGGGATACAAGGAGGTTATTGACAAAACTATTGTGGTAAAGTTTAAGCTGAAGGAAAAGAAGAATTGTTATCTTCTGGTTTGGACTACCACCCCCTGGACCCTGGTGTCCAATGTAGGCTGCGCTATAAACCCGAAAGCAACTTATGCAGAGGTTGAATTTGAGGACCAGTGCCTGGTTCTGGCCGGGGACCTGGTGGAAAGTGTATTTGGGGAAGAAGACAGCTACAGGGTTATCCGTAAATTTAGCGGTAAAGAACTGGTGGGTAAAAAATATGAGCCCATTTATGATTATGCCGAGGACAGCACCCGGGCCTATAAGGTGGTGCCTGGCGACTTTGTCTCTACCCGGGAGGGTACAGGGATTGTACATATAGCCCCTGCCTTTGGTGAAGATGATATGAGTGTAGGGTTAAAAAACAACCTTCCTGTAGTGCAGATGGTTGACTATGATGGGAAATTCAAGCCAGAGGTAGACCAGTTTGCAAAAATGGGAATAGAGGAATCCAATCCGGTCATAATTGATGATTTAAAGAAAAGAAATCTGTTGTTCAGCTTTGAAAACCACAAGCACTCCTATCCTTTTTGTTGGAGGTGTGACAGCAGATTGATCTATTATGCTAAAAAAAGCTGGTACATAAGAACTTCTAAAATAAAGCAGCAGCTGCTGGACTCCAACCAAAAAGTTAACTGGTACCCGGAACATATAAAATATGGAAGATTCGGTAAATGGCTGGAGAATAATATAGACTGGGCCTTAACCAGGGAACGTTACTGGGGAACCCCGTTACCCATATGGGAAGATGAAAATGGTCACCGGGTATGTATAGGCAGCATACAGGAATTAAAACAAATGGCAGTGGAAGAATTTGATGAACTGGACCTCCACCGGCCCTATGTAGATAATGTAAAAGTCAAATGCCCTCAATGCGGGCAGCATATGCACAGGGTTACCGAGGTAATAGATGTATGGTTTGATTCGGGCTCAATGCCTTTTGCCCAGTTTCATTATCCTTTTGAGAACCAGGAGTTGTTTAAGGAAAGTTTTCCTGCCGATTTTATATGTGAGGCCATTGATCAAACCAGAGGCTGGTTTTATACCATGCTGGCTATATCTACTTTCCTGTTTAAACAATCAAGTTACAAGAATGTATTGTGTCTGGGCCTGATAAATGATGAAAATGGACAGAAAATGAGCAAGTCCAGGGGCAATATAGTGGAGCCCTGGAAAATACTGAACAAACAGGGCGCAGATGCTCTCAGGTGGTACTTTTTTACGGCAGTATCCCCCTGGCTGCCCAAAAATTTTTCAGTCAGTTCGGTAGATGAAGTAATCAGGAAGTTTATCCTTACCCTGTGGAACACTTATTCGTTCTTTGTAATCTATGCCAATATAGATAATTTTGATCCGGCAAAACACCATCTTAAAGTGGAAGACAGGCAGGAGATTGATAGGTGGATAATATCGGAATTAAATAAGACTGTAAAAGAGGTAAACAGATTGTTGGATGACTATAATGTTACTGACAGCGGAAGGCTTATACAGGATTTTGTAGACAATTTATCCAACTGGTATGTAAGGAGAAGCAGGAGGAGATTCTGGAAAAGCGGCACCGATAAAGAAAAAATCAGCGCCTATAAGACCCTTTATGAATGCCTTACTACCGTGGCCTTGCTGTGTGCACCCTATGTACCATTTATAAGCGAAGAAATATATCAGAATCTGGTAGTGGGAATGGACCAGGATAAGGTCAGTGTTCATCTTCAGGATTATCCTGAAGATGATATGGAACTCATAGATGAACAATTAAGTTTTAATATGGAGATAGCCAGAAAAGTGGTAGGTCTGGGTAGAACCATAAGAAACAAACTGAATATAAAGACCAGGCAGCCGCTTTCTGAGGTTATAATCTATTTTGATGTAGATAAAAAAGTTACTGAAGCCATACGTCATTTTGAGCCCATAATAAAAGAAGAGCTAAATGTTAAACAGGTAAATATCCTGGACGACAGGGGGCAGCTGGTAAGTTATGACATTAAACCTAACTTGAAGCTTTTGGGGTCCAAATACGGGGCCATGGTACCTAAAATAAAGCAAAGCCTGGAAGAGATGAACCCGGCTATGGTAGCCCTTAAATCAGAAAGCAGCAAGAAGATATCTATGATGGTAGATGGAAAACACATAGATCTGGAACCTGATGAGGTTCTGGTGGATATTGTAAACAAAGAGGGGCTGGGAATAGAGAGCGACGGAACCTTTACCATCGGCCTTCCTTCAGAGATAGAACCCGGACTTCTTGAGGAGGGTTTTGCCAGGGAACTGGTACATCAGATCCAGAACCTTAGAAAAGAAGCTGATTTTAAGATTGAAAACACCATAAACACTTACATAGATTGTGGACCGGAAGAGAAAAAGATAATTAAAAAATATGATGATTATATAAAGAAAGAAACACTTACCCAGAAACTGAATTTTGGTAAGAAAGAGGAGTGCTTTAACCGGGAGGCGGAAGTTGACGGATCCAGTATGACCATTGCTATAGTAGTGGTGGGAAGTATTGTATGAAAATAAGCAATAATAATAAATTATTAAACACAGTTTTTGTTCTGGTAGCAGTTATTGTACTGGCCGCAGATCAGTATACCAAGTACTGGATAAAAATAAACCTTCCCACCTCCAGTTCCATTGAAGTGGTACCCAATTTTTTTTATATCACCCATATAAAAAATACGGGAGCCGCCTTTGGGCTTTTCCCCAATGGAACCCAGGTGTTAATAATCATCTCCATAATAGCTATACTTCTTATAATAGTAATAAAGATTATACTCAAGATTAAATCCTATTTTTTCAATATTGCCCTGGGCCTTATAATGGGGGGAGCTTTGGGCAATCTGGTAGACCGTTATTTTATTGGCGAAGTTACTGATTTTTTATATATAGTTTATTGGCCCATATTCAATATAGCGGACAGCTCGGCGGTAGTAGGATTTGCTATTATGGTTATAATTTTATTTAAGGAATTTTTTAAAAAAGATGGGGCAGTTAAGCAGTGAACTCTAAACCTCTGGAGTTTGTAGTAACCGCTCAGGAACAGGGCAAAAGAATTGACCGGTTTCTTTCCGAAAATATTAACCGGATAACCCGAAGCCAGATTTCAATATTAATGGAACAGGGCAAGGTCAGGGTCAATCAGCAATCAGTAACCAAAAGTTACAGAATCAAGGAAGGCGACAGAATCTATGTCCTGGATCTGGTAAAGGATGATTCGCCTAAACTGGAGCCGGAGAACCTAAATTTAAACATTCTGTATGAGGACAAATATCTGATGGTGGTATCCAAGCCTGCGGGAATGGTATGCCATCCAGGGCCCGGCCACAGCCGGCATACCCTGGTTAATGCCCTGCTCTATCATAGCCAGAAGCTGTCGGATAGGGGGGAAGGGGATCGTCCAGGGATTGTGCACCGGCTGGATAAGGATACATCAGGCCTGGTAGTAGTGGCAAAAGATAATCATACCCATCAACTTTTATCTGATTTGTTTAAATCCAGGCAGGTAAAAAAGATATACTGGGCATTGGTATGGGGCAATTTTAGCGAAAAGAAGGGAATGATAAGCCTGCCTCTTTCCCGGTCTGCAAAAGACCGTAAAAAGATAGCAGTTAGTTCGGACCGGGGAAGGCAGGCCAGCACAGAATTTGAGATCAGGGAGCAATTCAACCAGTGCAGCTGGCTGAGCATAAATTTAAAAACAGGCAGAACTCACCAGATTAGAGTGCATATGAATTATATCGACCATCCGGTTATAGGGGATAATACATATAGAAATAAGGAATCTGCAGGACTTGCCCAGACTCTTGGATTATCCAGGCAGTTTCTGCATGCCATAAAAATAGAATTTGTGCACCCCATCAAAAAAACCGGGATAAAGGTAGAGGACAGTCTGCCCGCTGAATTGCAATCAGTTCTGGATAGACTTATCCTTAATAAGCAATAATGCAGTTTATATCATTAAGGAAGGTATCAATATGTCAAAAATAAGAAGAGTGGTCCTAGATGTGTTAAAACCCCATGCCCCCAGTATAATAGATCTGGCCAATATATTGGCTGATATAAAGGGGATAGAGGGGGTGGATATCAGTCTAAAAGAGATGGACCAGAAGGTGGAAAACGTTAAGATAACTTGCGAAGGCGAAGATATAGACTACGGTCAACTGGAAAAAGCCATAATTGAAAATGGCGGGTCAGTTCACAGCATAGACAAAATATCTGCGGGAGCCAGCATGGTTGATGAAGTTTTAACTTCCCAGGATTAGGTAGCCCTGATCTCCTGCCGCATAAATATTATATAAGATAGAGCGAAACATATAACTGCCAGGGATATAATCGCTATCAGCTGTGGCCAAACCTGAACCAAACTCTGCCCCAGAGAAAGTGGACTTAACAGCATTCTGCTCAAATCAGTAGAAACCAGAGATTGAGCATTTAAAAACATATGTCCTCCTACCGGTATCAGCAGGGTGGTTATAGCTTCTGAAAACAGGGTGGCTGGAGATATCCTGGATATATTGCTCTCAATCATATAATTTTTTACCTGGTCAGCAGTAGATGCATTATCCAGAGGAACTACTGCATTGGCCACTGCATTGGCTATTATGGGTAGAAAGACTATCAGAAACAGCCATATAGCAATAGAGGTGAGTATGGAGGTGGCTGTTTTTTCCATAATAACTGAAAACAGCATAGACAGTCCCATCCAGAAAGTACCATAGAATATACATATAAACACAAAGAAAAACAGCCGGAGTATTTCCATGGATGAAGGGGGAACGCCAATGGTCCTAAGCCCTATTCCTGCTATCAGCAATACTATGCTGCCCATGATTATGGCCAGGGTGGTAATTCCTGCTAAAAATTTTCCGTTTATTACGCTATCCCTGAAAATTGGCTGGGACATAAGCCTGCTTAAATTACCGCTTCTTCTTTCGCTGTTTATAGCATCAAAACCAAAAACAATGCCTATTATGGGTATAAACAGGCTGATAAAAGTTATAAATGAGGGGAGTATGTCTCCCGAGGTGGTAAAAAGTTTTAAGAATATATTTGCATCTACACCGCTGGCTGCGTCCCGGATATTTTGCAGGGCAACATATACAGAAGACAATCCTGCAACGTATACCAGCCCCAGCAGTATTATAAATTTTTTACTGCTGAAATAATCTGTCAGTTCTTTTCTATATACAGTAAGAATGCTTTTCATATTACTCCTCTTTAAAATATTTTAGGTAAATTTCTTCCAAAGCATAATTCTTTATATTCATGCTGGTAAGAAATGAATCCGAGCCAGAGATGGTTTTGGATATTTCAGACCTCAAATCCTTATCACAGATAACCTGAATTTTGCCATCCTCCTGGTTTACTTCTACTACTTGGTCCATGTTTCTAATTTTTTCAATCAGGCCCTGGTCAAAGGGATTGATTTCTATTTCTATCCTGTATTTTCCGCCGCCAAACAAATCTCTTCCCAGTTTATCGATTTCGCCTTCACCTATGAGATTTCCCTTGGACAGCACTCCCACTCGGTGGCATATTTTCTGAACCAGGTTTAACTGGTGAGATGACAGCATGAAAGTTATTCCCTTTTCCTGATTCAGCCTGATAATGGTTTCCAGTATACTATTGGCAACCTTTACGTCCAAACCTTCTGTAGGCTCATCAAAAATTACCAGCTGGGGATCCTTTATTAAAACATCGGCTATACCCAGCCTTTGTTTCATTCCTTTGGAAAACTGTTTTACCGGCTGATTCTTATTTTTAAGAAGGCCTACCGTTTCCAGCACACGATCTGTCTTTTCAGGGATCTCACTGTACTTTATATTATTGAGTTCTGCAGTGTAGGTCAAGTTATCTCTGGCGGTCATATCCTCATAAAACCCAACTTTTTCCGGCAGATACCCGGTTATCCTTTTTACTTTTAAAGGCTCCCTGGTAGAATTAAAACCGGCTACACTTATGCTTCCCGAGGTAGGCTCTGTTAACCCCAGTAGCATAAGAATAATGGTAGACTTACCGGCACCGTTTGGTCCCAGCAGTCCATAAATCTCGCCTTTATTTATGGTCAGGTTTAGATTATTGACTGCTATGGTACTGCCATATTTTTTAGTAAGGTTTTCTGCAATGATTATTTTTTCCATAATCCTATCTTCTTCCCAACCTTGCAAATATTATGGCTACACCAACTATAACTATAACAATGATGCCAATTCCGACCCAGCCCCACACGGTGGGTGTTAATACAGTTACCCTGAGGTCCAGAGAATCTGTGCTGTTTTCACTATTGGCATTGAAAGTAACCATATAGTCACCGGCAATAGTTTTCTCAGGCGGTTTTATGGTTACCTCTATCTCTTCCTGTTCACCGGCTTCCAGGGTTTCAATGTCTTTATTATCAAATTCCACCATCCAGCCTTCAGGCTCGGTGGTGGTAAGTGAGATATTTTCAATTGAGGCTGAACCGCTGTTTCCCAGCATCAGCATATATTTATTATCTTTACCGGAGGTAATTTCAGTACTGAGCCTTCCGGTTTTGGTAGAAAGGTCTAGCTGATAAGTAGCGGTAACAATGGCTGTAAACTCAGCATTAGCGCTTAAGCCTGTATCTTCGTCTTCAACCATGATGGTTATGGCATATTCGCCCGGCTCTATTTTAACCAGAGGGGTAGCTATTACTTTTAAGCTTGTGGAAGCTGCATTGGGGGCCAACTTAATAGCAGATATCTCTGTATTTTCAAATGAGGGCTGTATGGAAACATACCATCCTTCAGGTGCTTCAGAGTTTAGATCAAAGGTCCTTTCTTCTTGCCCCGAATAAGAAAGATCTGCCTTAAATTCAAAAGATCCGCCAGATTTCGCCCTCAATTCAGGAAACTGTATATCAAAGCTGAGCTCCTCTGGTACCACTTCCTCTGCCTGAGGGGTCTCTGTTTCAGCTTCTTCCTCCTGGGCAAGAACAACTGAAGGTACGGATAAAATAATGGATAAAGTAAAAATTGCTAAAAAGCTAAAAATTAATGTCTTCATTTTTTTATTCCTGCTTTTCACTTATTAGACTCCTTTACTATCTAATGATATTTTAGGCTGTTTTAATTTTGCTTTATTGCCACGGTTACATTTTTGTATACGAACAAAAATTTTAATAATTTTGTCCGTGGTTGTCAAGAAAGGCTAAGGGGTTGTCATTTAAAAGTTAAAAGTTCAATTATTATTTTAAGTGATTTACAATTTATAACCAGGAAAGTATGATCCCAAATTTTTTCTTGTATTTTGTTATAAAATTTCATATATTATAAAAAGCTATTTATCAACCTTTAAAATAGTCCAGAGAGACTAAAAGGGAAAAAGTGAAGAATAAAAAATATATAAATAAAAATATTATGCCTTCTTGCTGCATGGGTGGGAAGGTTTTTTTATGTCCCAATTTAAGCCTATGAGAGAAAAAGCATTAATACTAGGAGCCCAGGATATAGAAAGAGTGCTAAAAAGGATTTCACATGAAATCCTTGAGAGAAACAAGGGATGCGGCAACCTGGTGTTTATAGGTATACAAAAAAGGGGAATACCCTTGGCTGCCAGAATTGCAGAGAACATAAAAAATTTTGAGCAGTCACAGATACCGGTGGGGAAACTGGATATAACATTTTACCGGGATGATATAGGTAAGAGCATAAAACCGGAAGTAAACATTACCGACATACCTTTTGACATAAAGGATAAGGATATAATTTTAGTTGATGATGTTCTGTTTACCGGTAGAACTATCAGGGCAGCCATGGATGCAATTATTGATCTGGGAAGGCCCAGATCCGTCCAGCTGGTGGTTTTAATAGACAGAGGCCACAGGGAACTGCCTATCAGGGCCGACTATGTAGGAAAAAACATTCCCACTTCCATAAATGAGCTGATTGAAGTCAGGCTAAAAGAGACCGACAGTATAGATAAAGTAACCATATGTGATAATAAATAGAGGAGTATTTAGTTGTTAGCAGGAAGCAGTTTATTAAGAATAGATGACCTTGAGCCAGGTGATGTAGAACAGATTCTGCATAATACTGATTCCTTTGTGGAAGTTTTAGAAAGAAAAGTTAAAAAGGTGCCTGCCCTGAGGGGCAAGACGGTTGCCAATATTTTTTTTGAGCCCAGCACCAGGACCAAGAATTCTTTTGAAATCGCTGCAAAAAGGCTCAGTGCCGATACTATTAATTTTTCCTCTTCTACCAGCAGCCTGAAAAAAGGAGAATCAATAACCGATACCATAAACACTATTATTGCCATGAAGGTAAACCTGCTGGTCATAAGGCACGGCCACAGCGGTGTTTTAAATTTTTTATCTGACCGGATAGATCTTCCCATAATCAATGCAGGGGACGGAAAGAATCAGCACCCCACTCAGGCCCTGCTGGATCTTTATACCATCAGGCAAAAGTTTAGCCAGGTTGAAGGATTAAAAGTGGGCATAGTGGGGGATTATTTAAACAGCAGAGTGGCCCGTTCCAATGTTGATTTGTTTCAAAAAATGGGAATGGAGGTCACCGTAGTAGCCCCCAGCATGTTTCTTCCCGGCGATATAAAGGTTACCAAAGCCAGGGTGGCAGGCAGTATTGATGATATTATCCACAAGGTGGACGTGCTGTACATGCTCAGGATGCAGCTGGAAAGGCAGGACAGAAAATTTTATCCCTCTATCAGGGAATATAATCGTTTTTTAAGCTTAAATTCAAAAAGAATGACAGCCATGAAAAAGAATTCAATGGTGATGCACCCGGGTCCGGTAAACAGGGGGATAGAAATAAGTGAAGAATTAATGGAAAGAATAACTACAGATAAACAGTTGGCCAACAAGGTGTTTATACAGAAACAGGTAACCCACGGAGTAGCAGTACGAATGGCGCTGCTTTATCTGATTTTAAGTTAGGCGGTAACTACTAAATTGGAAGACAAAAAAAATATACTCATAAAACAGGCCAGGATTGTAGACCCTTATCTGGATAGGGACTTGGTATCCGATTTATTTATAAGCCGGGGAAAAATAGAAAAAATATCCGGTCATATAGAAAAAAGGGATAATACCGAGGTCATAGAAGGAAAACAATTAGTAGTTTGTCCCGGCTTTATAGATATGCATGTCCATTTAAGGGATCCAGGCGATGAAATGGAGGAGGATATTGCCAGTGGCATAAAGGCAGCTCTTGCCGGCGGGTTTACCGCCATAGCCTGTATGCCCAACACCAGGCCCCCCATAGACAACCCTTATCTTATAGATTATATAAAAGATAAGGCTAAAATCCATGATTTTAGCCTACTTCCGGTAGCTGCAATGACTAAAGGTTTAAAAGGAAAACAGATTACGGAAATGGGGCTGCTGGCAGAACATGGAGCAGTAGCTTTCTCCGATGATGGATATTGTGTTCAGGATTCCAGAAACATGTATGAAATAATGCGCTATAGCCGGCAGATAAACTCCCTGCTTATTTTGCATGAAGAGGATAACCAGTTTTCAGAAGGGGGGCTGGTTCATGAAGGATACTATTCCAATAAATTCGGCCTGGAAGGCATAAGCCCACTTGGCGAAGAGCTGATTATAGCCAGGGATATTATGCTGGCAGAAAAAACCGGGGCCCGGATACACATTACCCATTTAAGCAGTGCTAAATCTGTGCAGCTTATAAGGGAGGCCAAAAAAAATGGCATAAATATCAGCTGTGACGTAACTCCCCATCACCTGTATTTTAATCACAGCTGTCTGGATAAGCTGGATACCAATTTAAAGGTAAAACCGCCTATCCGGGATGAACAGGACCAAAAAGCATTGATTGAGGGCATAAAAGACGGCACCATAGATGCCGTAGCCAGCGATCATGCGCCCCATTTGCTGGAAGAAAAGAATACCACCCTAAGGGATGCGGCCTTTGGGGCTATCGGTATGGAAACCTCATTTAAGGCAAGCTTTAGCAAGCTGTGCATACAGGAAAAAATGAACCTTGTAGATCTTTTAAAACTTTTTACTCTGGGACCCGCGCAAATATTGAAAATTAGTCCCCCAACAGTAAAAGAAAAGCAGATTGCAAATTTAGTAATCCTGGATATTAAATCTAAAAATAAAGTAATGCCAGAATTTATTTCTAAAAGCTCCAATTGCCCCTTTATGGGACAAAATCTTACCGGACAGGTGCTTTATACTATAAATAACGGCAAGCTATGTTATAAAAGAGAGTGATGGAATTGAATAAAAAAGCAATTTTAATGCTGGAAGATGGAAAAGTATTTGAAGGCAGGAGTTTTGGCTGCCCCGGTGAAGCTGTGGGAGAAGTGGTTTTTAATACATCCATGACCGGTTACCAGGAAATTTTAACTGACCCTTCCTACTGTGAACAGATAGTAACTATGACTTACCCCCAGATTGGCAACTATGGAGTAAATTACAAGGATATAGAATCCAACAAGGTACAGGTAAAAGGATTTATAGTAAGAGAATATATTGATACCTACAGCAACTGGAGAGCCAAAAAAAGCCTGCAGGATTATCTGCAGAATAATAGTATAGTGGGAATATCGGAAATAGATACCCGTCAGCTCACCAAACATATACGGCTGCAGGGAGCCATGAAGGGTATAATATCTACCAATACTGACCATCAGCAACAGCTTAAACAGAAGCTTGACAGTTATCCCGGTATGATAGGACGGGACCTGGTAGACAATGTCAGCTGCAGCCAGCCCTATGTATTTAACCCCGAGAAAAAGGGAGCCAGATACAAAGTGGTGGCTATAGATTATGGAATCAAATTAAATATACTCAGGTGTCTGGCAGATGCCGGTTTCAGGATACAGGTAGTACCTGCCAGAACCACGCCTCAGCAGGTTCTTGACTATAAGCCGGACGGAGTAATGTTGTCCAATGGACCCGGGGATCCGGCGGCTGTAAGTTATGCCATAAATAATATAAAGCAGCTGGTTTCCAGGGTCCCTATTTTTGGTATCTGCCTGGGGCACCAGCTGCTGGGCCTGGCTCTGGGTGCTAAAACCTACAAGCTGAAATTTGGACATCACGGAGGCAATCATCCGGTTAAGAATTTATTAACCGGGGAAGTTGAGATAACCACCCAGAATCATGGATTTTCTTTGGATATGGAAAGCTTAAACCAGATTGGAGATATAAATTACAGGGTGACTCACATAAATTTAAATGATCAAACCATGGAGGGTATCGAGTACGATGATCTCTCTGCTTACAGCGTACAGCACCATCCGGAGGCCGGGCCCGGACCCCATGATGCCCGTTATATTTTTAAGAGATTTATTAATATAATTGAAAATTTTAAATAGGAAGATTTTATGCCTAAAAGGAAAGACTTAAAAAAGATTTTAATAATAGGCTCGGGACCCATAATAATTGGACAGGCTTGTGAGTTTGACTATTCGGGTACCCAGGGCTGTAAGGTATTAAAGGACGAAGGCTATGAAGTAATACTTGTAAACAGCAATCCTGCCACCATTATGACTGATCCTGAATTTGCGGATAAAACCTATATTGAGCCGCTTACCCCGGAATTTGTGAAAAAAGTTATAATAAAAGAAAGGCCGGATGCACTGCTGTCAACCCTGG